>JAUNSQ010000046.1 GCA_030539135.1 Synergistaceae bacterium
CTGTGATAATGGGCGCGCTCATCGGAACGGCCGACAGAGTGCTCAAGGCGACCGATATTAGGACGGGCGACGCTCTGCTTGCTACGAAACACGTTGGCATAGAGGGGATGTCCATACTCGCCGCCGACAGGTCGGACCTGCTGTCCGGATTTATGTCCGGCGATGACATCAAGGAGCTGCTCTCCTGGGCTGAGATGACGTCGGTCCTTAAAGAATCCCGGGCGGTCTGCGAATATGCGAAATTCATGCACGACCCAACCGAAGGCGGATTTATGGGCGGCATAGGCGAGATATGTTCACTGAGCGGCCTTGAGGCCGTGCTTGACAACGACGCTATCCCTATCCATCCACTTACGAGACTTGCGGCGCTAAAGCTTGGTTTCGACCCGCTTCACCTCATAGCGTCGGGAAGCCTGCTTATCGTCGTCCCGCAGGAACGGCTCGATGAAGCGCACGCGTCCTTGTCCGCAGACGGGATAGACTCGCATGTCGTCGGGCGGATGGGCGGCAGATTAAAAGACAAGGTGCCCGACCCGGACGAAGAGCTATGGCGCCTGCTCAAGATGGAGGCCGTAAAATGAAGGACCGTGTGTTGGAGCGCGCCGACAAGCTGCGCGAATTGATGAAAGGTACGAAGGCGGGGGCCTTCGTGATAATAAACGACGAGTCGGCGAACTGGGAGAGCCTCTATTATATGAGCGGCTTTCGCGGGACGTCGGGGGCGCTTATCGTATACCCAGACTGCGCGGAACTCATCCTTGACGGTCGTTATTCCAAACAGGGCGGAGAACAATCACCTCACACTATCTTGTCTCAGGTGAACGGGATAACAGACGATATCAAAGAGAGCCTGACACGACATGGTGTAAAAACGGTTCTTTGCGAGGCCGAGAAGACCTATGCGTCGTCGTGGAAGAAACTCGAAGCTGCCGGCCTGTGTCTGCTCGATGGGACTGAGGATATCAAATCGCTGAGATCTGTGAAGGACGATTTTGAGATCGACTGCATACGCAGGGCTGGCGAGATAGGAACGGACGCGTTCTTAGATATGCTCGGCGTTGTAAAAGAAGGAACGACGGAGAAAGAGGTAGAGGCATACCTTAACTACAAGATAAACTTGCTCGGCGGCGAAACGGGGTTCGAAATGATAGTGGCGTCCGGCGAACGCGGGGCGCTGCCACATGGCCGCGCTACCGATAAGCCCATAAAGAAGGGCGAGAGCGTGACGGTAGATTTCGGCGCGAGGTGGATGGGATATTTCTGCGACATCACGCGCAACTTCTCGATAGGCGAGCCCAACCAGAAGGCAGCGCAGTACCATGATACTCTAGCAGAGGCGCATACCATGGCAGCGGAGCGGCTGCGCTCCGGCGTGAGCGGGACAGAGATTCACGATATAGCGATGCAGGTGATAGACGCGGACGGGCTTGGGGAATATTTCACGCACGGACTCGGCCATGGGTTCGGGCTTGAGATACACGAGGCGCCGTTCCTTTCGTCAAGACGCGAATATACGCTTGCGGCGGGGAATGTCGTGACAGTGGAACCGGGCATATATATCGACGGTTTCGGCGGTCTCAGGCTTGAGGACGATTATCTCGTGACTGATGACGGTGCGGAGCGTCTCACGGGAAAACTCAATCAGTGTTTTTACCGTATATAGGAAATGTTTCAAAACTGATATAATAACGGCACAGCGCAAGAAAAATCGGCCGACACGGCCTGTCTGACATGAAGGGAGAGCGTCTCAATGAAAAAATATGTATGCACAGTTTGCGGCTACGTTTACGACCCAGAGGCCGGAGATCCTGATTCCGGAATAGCCCCGGGAACGGCATTTGAAGATATCCCCGATGATTGGGTCTGCCCGGTCTGCGGCGTGGGGAAGGACATGTTCGACGCCCAATAGGCCCAACGGGCGGATATCCGCCTAGGTTAGGAAGCATTTTAGAAAAGGACGCTCGCGTATGAAAATGCGCCGCGTCCTTTTTGGTACTGTTAGCTATGATCTATAATTAAACAATAAATTTATCGCATAAACTAAGGGGGATGTATCATGGCAAAACTTCGTTATCTTGGACACAGCGCGTTTTACCTTGTGGGCGTGGGGCTTATGGCCCTTATAGATCCGTTCCTGTCGGGACCGACAGCCGCCGCGAAGCCGGACGACTTCACGGATATCAATTATATTTTCCTCACACACGGACATGGCGACCATATCGGCAGCACGATCGAGATAGCTAAACGGTGCGGAGCCACGGTCTTTAGCTGCAACGAACTTGCCGCTTTTCTCGCGTCAAAGGGCGTTAAGGTAGAGGGCATGCACATTGGGGGACGCGCGAAGTTCCCGTTCGGCCGCGTGAAACTGATTCCTGCATGGCATGGCTGTCCTGTCATCGACGGAACTGAGACCAGATACGGGGGGGTAGCCTGCGGATTTGTGATAGAGGTCGACGGAAAAAAAGTCTACCACGCGGGAGACACGGGACTGACTATGGAGATGAGTCTCCTAGCCGACGAAAATATAGACGTGGCGTGCCTTCCGATAGGCGGCTATTACACGATGGACGCGGAGGACGCGGCGCGGGCCGTGAAGATGATAAAGCCGCGCATAGCCGTCCCGATGCACTACAATACCTTCCCTGTGATAAAGGCCGACCCGCAGGAGTTCGCGAAATTCGTCGGCATAGGTCAGACTGAGACGAAGATACTTGATCCCGGAGAATCTATTGCATTTTAATATTCGGATGATTTGAACAATACTGTGGGCGCCGTGTGAAACAGTCCATACGGCGCTTTTTATATTTACCCGTAGACTTTGCTTTATGTGTGCGAAAGAGATACAATTAACTAAGCAGCATAAAAAATAATGTTTACGCCACAGGAGGAGATTTCCAATGGATGTGAATAGCAAGGCTTATCAAGAACTGCTGAAGAAACGCCCGCTCAACGTACAGGCTCGTTTCGGAGGCGAATCGCTTGGGCTTGTCAGCGGCCGCGATATAATCGCCGCCAACAAGGAAGTGGACTCAATAGTCCTCGCGGCAAACGCGCGTCACCCTCTTGTAATCAAGGCGGTGCTCCAAGCCGCGAAGAAGAAGAACGCCGCAGTCCTTATCGAGCTTGCAAAATCCGAGAACACGTACTGCGGAGCAACTTACGACAACATCCCTGACTACGCCATGAAATTCTCAGCGGAGATGGGACACGGTGCTGTATTTGGACTCCACGTCGACCATTACGCGATAAAGAGCCAGGAAGATGTGCTCAAAGGCGTAGCTCAGCTCAGCAAGATACTTGTCAACGGGTTTACATCCGTCGCGCTCGACGCGTCGCACCTTGAAGACTACGACAACTTCGTAGCGACACGTTCACTGGCAGGATGGCTCCCGTCGGGACTCGGACTCGAAGTCGAAGTCGGAGAGATCAAGGGCCCCGGAGAACTCTCGACAGTTGAGGAGGCCACATATTATATCGGCGGGCTCAACGCATGGGGCGTGTTCCCGGATTACCTCGCCATATCGAACGGCAGCCAGCATGGTACGTACGATCCTGCGGTAGGCCAGATGGAAGGCATCGACCTCACAAGGACGAAAGAGATAGCCGACGCCATAGCTCCTTATGGAGTTTCGATCGCGCAGCACGGTATCTCAGGCACGCCGCTCGACAAATGCTCGACGTTCCGTAAATATGGCATTCGCAAAGGCAACGTGGCAACGCTATTCCAGAACATCTACTATGGACTCAAAATGGACCCAAATACCGGCAACGCCATCACAGAGGGCGGCACATATACGAAGGAAGCCGACCGCGGCATCTCCATGGAGCTCTGGAACAAGATCGTGACCGCTGCGGACGAAAAAGGCATGAGTCGTAAGAGCGGAGATTACAAGAAACTCAACCTGCCGTTCTGTGATATGATCCTCGCCGAACCCCAGCCGATCATCGACCGCATCGTCGACGAGATGGAATACTGGGCCGAGCGTTTCATCACAGCGTTCGGAGCTGAGGGAAGCGCGGACGCGGTTGCGGAGATCATGTCGCGCCGCCCCGACCAGAACGCCTCGCCGGATCGCAAGGTCACTGGAAACAGAGCCGACTATACGGAGCAGAACGCCCCGAATAAGGGCGGTAATGACGGAAAGAACCACGACGACTAAATAAGATACGAATTACTGCTTTAATGATCAAGAAGAAGGGGCGTCCATATATGGGGCGGCCCTTCTTCCGTTAAATCAAGCCTCCAATTTCTTGGACCAATCTTTGAGCTCTTTCTCCGACGCGCTCTGGCTGAACCGTTTGGCGTCGATTATTTTTCCGTTGCAGGAGTCCTTTAATTCCGCGACTGTATTACCCATCCCGCTGCCGCCGGAAGTTGCGAATAGAACTATTTTCTTATTCTCTAGATCATGACTTTCAAGAAAAGTGTTGACAATAGTTGGCGCCACGTACCACCAAATCGGGAAGCCCACATAAATGACGTTGTATTCTCCAATATTATCGACCTTGCCCTTAACGGCGGGGCGAAATGTCTTGTCGTTCATTTCCATGGAAGAACGGCTCTTCGCGTTTGTCCAATCCAAATCTTCGGGGGCGTAAGCCTTTTCCGGCTTGATCTCATATAAGTCCGCGCCGACCGCGTTCGCAAGTTTTTCAGCAAGTTTTGCGGTCGCGCCGCTCGCGCTGAAATATGTTACTAATTTTTTATTCATTTTTCCACGCCCTCTACTTTCTCAAAGCAAATCCTAGATTTGCTCCGTCTGCCAGTTCTTGCAGTTTGTCTCGATCAGACGTTATTGCCCCGACTTTGATATAGGAGCTGGTCGAATTGCTAGGTTGATCGTCATAGAAAAGGATGAGATATCCGTATTGACAATAGGCGATATCTCCTTTTCTCATGCCGCGCTTTAGATCGGCCTTTACCGTAATAGGCGTATCGCCATAGATTTGATTGCTGCCCGCTAACGGTTCCATGGAAATAGTCTTGGGTAAAGAGGCGACCAGCTTTTTCGTCAAATCATTGTTATCCAGCCGCGCTTGAAAAGTCTGTCCTTTGACGGTAATAACTATATCGGTCTTCCCGTTTCCGCCAGCCGCTTGGCTGTTGGCGACGAGACCGCCGCTTACGACAAACAAAACCGCCAGTAACCCTGCCGACAATATTCTTCTTTTTATTGCGCTCACCTACTTTCATAGAGTATCTTGAAATATTTTTACTGATTACGGATAAATCTTAAACGTTGGAGCTAACTCCATGTCAAGTCAAAAACAACCACGTCTGCAAAAAAATAATAAGACGCCGCACATGGCGTCGTCGCTCCCACCTCCTTTCAGAAGGAATATAAATTCACCCGCGTATGTATAAAAAATCTATTGACTATTTGAAGCTAGGTAGAATAATTATCATATTCAAAATATCTATACTGTTTTATACGCAGTTCGACCTGCGCCAAATAAAGATGGCTGCAGGCAAATCTAAAGGAGGCCGCACCAGTGAAAAAGTTTCTAGCAGCAGTACTTCTCGTTTCAGTGCTTTTTGTCTCAAGCGCAGCGATGGCAGCCGAAAAACTCACGGTCTACACATCGATGAAAGATTCCCTTATCGGAGCACTCAAGGATGAGTTCCTCAAGAAGAACCCTGGAATCGAATTTGACGCATACGTGGCCGGAGCCGGAAAGCTCATGGCGAAGATAGCCGCGGAACGCGAAGCCGGCAAACTCGTCGTCGACGTGCTCTGGCACAGCGAAGTCCCCGACTTCTATCAGCTTAAGAAAGAGGGAGTTCTCCAGCCCTACAAATCGCCCAACGCGAAATATGTAGAGAGCCCTGTCAAGGAACCGGAAGGCTACTTCACGCCGGTACGTAACGGAACGCTTGGCATCGTCTACAACACACGCCTCATCAAAAAGGCCCCGAAATCATGGAAAGAGGTCCTTGGCGCGGATTACAAAGGCGCGTTTGGAATTGCAGACCCTGCCCTTTCAGGAACGGCATACGGAAGCGTAGCGGGACTCGCGAAACTTTACGGCTGGAAGTTCTTTGAAGACATCCAGAAGAACGGCGGCATCCTCGGCAAGGGCTCAGGCCAGGTCATCGACGATACAGCGATGGGCGACCTCGTAGCCTGCATCGGCGTCGACTATATCACGATGTCGAAGATAAAGAAGGGCGCCACGCTCGCCATGGCATACCCGAAAGAGACGATAGTCCTTCCGAGCCCCGTGGCCATCATGAAGGGTACACCGAACCTAGGTGCGGCGAAGAAATTTGTCGACTTCCTCCTTTCAAAGGAAGGCCAGCAGATCATAGCCAATAACTACACGCTCCCTGTCAGATCAGACGTCGTGCTCCCGAAGGACAGCCCGCTGCCGAAGCCGCACGCGGCAGTCGTCAACGCTATCAAGCTTGATTTTAAGAGCATGAGCGGAGCGCCGAAGGAAGAAACGATCAAAAAATTCAAAGATATAATGCGCCCTGGCAAATAGCATTTACCGCTGAACCACGGCGTTACATGCTCCATATTTGGACAGCTGCCACACGGCAGCTGTCCAGTTTTGCTACATCGGTATGTTTTATGTGGTATCGCTGAGTTACAAAGGGGTTGTTTTATTTGGCAGAAGTTAAACTTGAACATATACGCAAGAGTTACGGCAAGAAAGTAGTCTACAAAGACCTTAACCTTACGATAAAAGACGGGGAATGTTTTACGCTCCTCGGTCCGTCCGGGTGCGGAAAGACCGTCATGCTCCGTATGATAGCGGGGTTTGAAGCTCCCGACTCCGGCGTTATCACAATAGGCGGGGAGAAGCAATCCTCGCCGGTGGAGAAGATCATGGTCCCGCCGGACGAGCGTTCTCTCGGCGTCGTCTTTCAGGACTACGCGGTATGGCCGCATATGACGGTCTATGAGAACGTCATATATCCTCTCAAGATACAGAAAGTCGCCAAGGCCGAGGCCGAGGCGCGCACTCAAGATGCGATCAACAGCGTTAACCTCACTGGGCTGGAAAACCGCCTGCCGTCGCAGCTTTCAGGCGGGCAGCAGCAGAGGGTCGCGCTCGCGAGGGCGCTTGTCGCGGAGCCGAAGATAATGCTCCTCGACGAACCTCTTACGAACCTTGACGCTAACCTGCGTGAGGAAATGCGTTTTGAAATTAGAGAACTGCAGCGCAGAAAGGGAGTTACTGTCCTTTACGTCACTCACGATCAAGAGATCGCGCTCGCGATATCAGACCGCATGGCGGTGCTCGATGAACACGGAAATATCTGCCAGATCGGCACGCCTCTCGAACTGTTCGAGACGCCGTCGAATGCGTTCGTCTTCCGTTTCATGGGAGTCGCGAACATGATTCCGGTGGAGGCCAGGGATGGCAAGCTGTACGTAAAAGGCAGAGAAGAAGTCCTCTCGGCGTCAGCTCCTGAAGATATGCCAAAAGACGCTGTGCTTGGCTGCCGTCCGTCGGACGTAGACCTCATTCGCGACCCGCAGGGCGATATGCCGATAGGGACCGTCAAGAGGGTCAACCTCCTCGGTCCGATAGTAGACCAGCGCCTTGATTTCGCCGGTATAGAGCTTCGTTCGCAGATAGACACTCATAAAGCCGTTGAGGATTCTCTCATCTTCAGCGAAGGCGACAAGGTCGGAATAAGCCTTGCGAACCAACTGATATTTGACGCAAGGACAATGGAAGGGGTGGTGGAGAATGATTAGCGGCAAAAAATTCGGGATGGCCGAATTTATATTCCTTATAGCCGTCCTGATACTCGTAGTCATAGTCGCCCTCCCTGTCATCCTCATATTCTGGACCTCGTTCATCGTTGACGGTCATATCAACATCCAGGCCGTCGTCAACACGCTCATGCAGGAGGACACGTTCCGAGCGCTCAAGATGTCGATAATGATCGCGGCTTGCGTCACTGTCACGTGTACGTTCGTAGGGACGCTTTTCGCATGGCTGGTGACGAGGACTGACCTCCCGTTCAAGGAGACGATGAAGGTACTCTTCACGGTGCCGTTCATGCTGCCTGCGTTCATCGGGGCGTTGGCTTGGAAAATACTCCTCTCGCCGCGCGCCGGGTATATCAACCAGCTGTGGATGGGCATAACTGGGTTCAACCACGCCCTGTTCAATGTCTATGGGTTCTGGGGCATAGTCGTCATCGAGACGATGTACCTCTTCCCGTTCGTGTTCATACAGGTCAGCGGCGCGCTTGAACACATGGATCCGACGCTTGAGGAATCCGCGCGCATATCTGGCGCGGGCCTCTTCACGATAACGAGAAAGATAACGATACCTCTCATCATGCCTGCCGTCGTGGCAGGGGCGCTGCTCGTCTGCCTCTATTCTTTGTCACATTTCGGCACCCCCGCCATACTTGGCACGGAGGTTGGCATCTACACGATACCGACGATGATATACGAGCTGATACACCAGAGCGCCGGAAGCTTTGTCGCGATACGGTCCGCTACGGTGTTATCGGTCGTGCTTGTCATATCGGCCGGCATCATCCTCTACGCGCAGAACAAGGTCATAAAATCCGGACGCTTCCAGATAATCGCTGGAAAGAGCGTTCGCCCGACGGTCCTAAAACTTCGCGGGCTCAGGATGCCCATATTCATCTTCTGCTGCATATATCTGTTCATCACGGTCATAATGCCAACAGTGACGATCTTCCTCGTTGGCCTCCTCAAAACGTACGGGCTTCCGCTTGCGCTTGAGAATATGACATGGGAGAACTTCCGCTATGTACTCTTCGAGTGGAAGCTCACGAAGGACGCGATATGGAACTCCGCTTACCTCTCAATCTCAGCGGCTTTCGTCACGATGATTGCGGGCGGCATCATCTCCTACGTCCTCGTCAAGATGAACGTGCGCGGCAAGTGGTTCCTCGAATTCCTGGGGATGCTCCCGTTCTCGATCCCGGGCACGGTCATCGCGCTCGGCGTCATCCTAACATGGAGCGGACGCTTCGGCGTGAACATATACAACACGGCATGGATAATCTTCGTAGCGTACATCGCGCGTTACATGGCGTTCTCGCTCAAGTCCAACAGCGCGGCGCTGGAGCAGGTGCATGATTCGCTGGTCGAGGCGGCCCGCGCGAGCGGCGCCACGCCTTGGCAGTCGCTCAAAGACGTCGTAATCCCGTTAATTCGTCCGGGCATGGTCGCGGCGTTCTTCCTCATCTTCCTCCCGGCGCTTCGCGAGCTCACGACCTCCGTCCTGCTCTATGGGCCTACCACAAGGACGATAGGCGTTGCGATATACACGCTGAACGAAGACGGCGAAACAGTCTACGCATGCGCTCTTGCCGGAGTCGCACTGCTTCTTATAGTTGGCGGCGAGATCCTTATCAAGCGTTTCTTCGAGAAGAAGAGACACGTAGATAACGGGGGTGCATAGAAATGGCGTTCGTTGAACTTAGAAATGTTACTAAATTGTTCGGAGAGGTGCGCGCGGTCGACGACCTTAACCTGTCCATAGAAAAGGGAGAATGCTTCTCCTTCCTTGGTCCCTCCGGCTGCGGCAAGACAACCACGCTGCGCATGGTCGCCGGGTTTGAGGATCTCGACGAGGGCGAGATAGAGGTAGGGGGGAAGCTCATATCCTCCAGCCATAAGAATTATTATCTGCCTCCTGAGGACAGAGGCTTCGGCATGGTCTTCCAGGCTTTCGCAGTATGGCCGCACATGACGGTGTACGACAACGTCGCGTTCCCGCTCAAGATAAAGAAGCTCCCTAAGCACGAGATAGAGGAGAGGACTAAGCAGGCGCTCGAAAACACGAACCTCACGAAACAAGCGCAGCTCTATCCAAACGACCTCTCGGGCGGAGAGAAGCAGCGCATTGCTTTGGCGCGCGCGCTTTCTATAAACCCAGGGCTGCTGCTCCTCGACGAGCCTCTGTCGAACCTCGACCCGCACCTCCGCGAAGAGATGCGCTTTGAGATAAAAGACCTCCAGCGGAAATACGACTTTGCGATAATCTATGTTACTCACGACCAGTCGGAGGCGATGGCGCTCTCAGACCGCATCATGGTAATGCGCGACGGCAGGACGCAGCAGATCGACACGCCGCTCAACATCTACGCGAAGCCGAAGAACC
>JAUNSQ010000186.1 GCA_030539135.1 Synergistaceae bacterium
TACATTTCTCGCCGCGAAACAGCACGGCTGACCGCGCCGATTGGCTCTCAGGGTTGTGGCACCACCAGCACGACAGAGGGCAGCCCTTGAGGTGAATCGTCGTCCTTGTCCCAGGGCCGTCGTGTATAGAATATTTTTTGATGTCGAAGATCGTGCCTTCAGCGCCCATATTCCCCTCCGCTGCCTCGCGTCTAAAGTCCGAGCAGCCTCACGGCGTTGCCGCCGAGTATCATATCCCTTTCCTCGTCCGAGATGTCGAGCGACCTTATCAGCCCGAGCTCCTGCGACGGGAGATGCCACGGATAATCGCTGCCGAACAGGATCTTATCGGCCCCGTGTTTTCTGATTATGTCCTCGAACATTCTCTTATCGAGCCACTTGTCTGCGCAGTACGCGGTATCCATATAGATATTCGCAGCGCCGGCGACATTCATAAAGACATCGTGCGCCAACTTTAGTCCGCCCAAGTGCGCCGCCACGATGCGAAGCCCGGGAAAATTCTTGGCTATCCTCGCTATCGCGGAGGGCGGGGCCTGAAGCTCATGCGGGTATGACGGATCCCATCCCGTGTGGAACGTAACGACGAGGTTCAGAGCCCTTGCGAGGTCGTACAGCGGGAAGTATTTTTTCTCATCCGGGTACATGCGCTGAAGAGGCGGGTGGAACTTTATGCCCTTTAGCCCTTCGTCGGATATCTTCCATATATATTCCAGCGCGGACTGCGAGTCCGGCTTCACTGAGCCAAACGATATCAGGGAGTCCGAATCTATCTCCTTCGCAAAACGGAGAATGTCCTCGTGCTGAGACTCTTTCGTCGCGATATGCAGCACAACGGACTTGTCGACGCCGCATTTCTTCATCGTATCCATAAGGCCCTCGGGTGTCGCGGTCCCGCTGTACTTTACGCCGCAGTTGCGCGAAAGTTTCTCCATCGCATATCCCGCGAGCTCGTCGGGGAATACGTGGGTGTGAAAATCTATTATCATACGTGTGATGCTCCTTATCTAAAAAAGATACGGACAGCAACCGTTCACGCTTCCCGCATCCGTTAAAATCATTCTTTCCAGCCGCCGTAGTGTATATGTTCCCTGTCCGTCTCCGTTGTCGGCGGTTTGTCCTCGGCTTTGTGTCCAACAATAGCTATCCCTAAAACTTCCACGCCCCCCGGGAGCGCAAGGAACTTGCGTATCTGCGGCTCCTTCGCAGGGCGCGCGTAAACTCCGTACCACATAGCGCCGAGCCCCATCGACTCCGCAGCGATCAGCATGTTCTCCATGGCGGCCGCGCAATCTTCTATCCACGCGAGCCCTTGGTCATATCCTCTTGTGTCGGCGCAGGCCGCTATAGCCCACTGGCCTTGCTCGAACGGAGTCTTTTGTTCGATTTCCTCCGCGATGCGCGCCATATCCGCTGTGTTGAGGACTATCAAGCGCAGAGGATGCCGATTGTGCGCGCTTGGAGCGGCCAATGCCGCCGCAAGTATCTTATCCATATCCGCCTCATGCACAAATTCGTTAGTGAACCTTCTTATCGTCCTCCGGCGCATTATTGCGTCAAGCTCACATGTCAAAGGAACCACTCTCCCATATCTTCTTCTCTTTATTCACCATTAATTAATACTAGCACAAAAATTCTATCCAAGAACTTTTTGGGAGCGATATTTTATAATAATTTTGTTTACGAGGCAAAGAACCAGCTAAATATTTAATAACTTAAAAGATATACAACTACCTTCCGATGATCGTCGGCGCTCCATCTACATAGGCGAGCTTCGGAACTGTCGCCGTCACGCTGACCTCGGAGCAGAACAAAACATCGTCGGCAAAGCCCAAATCTCTCAGGATGCGCCCGTGCTGCGACTCCATAGCCACACCGTCAAGGTCGGGGCCCAGATGTCGCCAGAGTGCCATAGCCGCGATAGCTCCGTCGGTCAGCTCCATCTCCTCGGCCCCGTTCTTCGGCGCAAGTGAGAGAAGTTTCTCAATATACATTCCGGCGCAGACAGTGTCCTCCATCGAGAACTCGCCATTCCGCCCGGCGCATATTATTCCGATCTTCGTTCCTGCGCACAGCGCGTCCCACGCGGCGGACTCAAGGTTCCTAGCGCAGGCGACGCACACTTCGGCGCAGCCTTCTATAGCCCGCATCATCGCGTGCGTCCCGTTGGACGTGGTAATTATCGCGTGCAGGGGAGCGCCACGCTTGACGAGTTCGAGCGGGGAGTTGCCGAAATCGAACCCCGGCGCTGGAAGCCCTCCGCGCTCCCCCATAAGCTTCCAATCGTCGCCGAGCTTTTCTTTCAGCTTGTATGATTCCTCTACCTCTCTGACCGGCAGCAGCGTCTCGCCGCCCGCGTCGAAAAATGTAGTTATCTGTGTCGACGCGCGGAGCAAATCTATAACAAGGCGGCAGTCGTGTTCTTTAAGCGTTTCCGTAGGCAGAAACGCGACGTCGAATACGTATTTCATCTGATACATTCCTTTCTTTTACGTTTGTATTCTAATTCCGTGTTTTAGTATAATCTTTAAAGTATCAAAAATGTATACGCAAAAACGACAGGAGGTCATGC
>JAUNSQ010000047.1:0-5135 GCA_030539135.1 Synergistaceae bacterium
AAGAACGGCTCGGACTATGTGGGCGTCATCAGCAATTACATCAGGCGCGAGATGGAACAGCGCAACGCGAAGAGCAAGGGCACGTACTGGGTCAAAGAAGGAGATATCTCACAGTTCAAAGAGATAAAGCCAAATCAGAATTTCTACCTCAGCAACAAAGGCAACATCGTCATCTGCTTCGATAAGTATGAGGTAGCGGCAGGCGCGCAAGGGTCTCCTGAGTTTGAGATCCCGCCGAGCGTTATAAAACACATAATGAAATAACCGTTTCAGGTCGTTACGAGAATGGGCCCCGTTGGGGGCCCATTTATTTATCTCTCGATCTCCCTTACTTCGACGTCAGGGATATATTTATCCAGGATGCCTTTCAGCTCGCCGATCTGTTCTCTTTTAAAAGATATCTTCACAGAGAGCGTCCCCTTCTCAAAGAACGCTATACACTCGTTCTTCTTTGACAAGATGGTGACAAGATGTATATCCTTCCATTGAACGATTTCCCTTCCGTGTGATATCCACGTATGCAGCTCACGCACGATCCCCTCAGGCGCTATGTATATCATCTTCTGATATCGCATCAGGAAGAACGCGGCAAGCGAGATAATTATATCGAACGCCGCGCCGTCCGCCTTTTTGCCCGTCCAATATTTCCAAGCAAGGCTGCCAAGCAAGTATGTCCCCACTGCGAAGAGTCCGGCGGACATAAGCGTGCTGTTCGACCGCCCCGAGTTCGAGACAAGTAGTTTTTCCAGTTCAGGTAATTTATTCGTCATTGTCAGTCCACAAGTTCCGCAGGACGTGTTTTGCCGCCTTTTACAGGCTCGCCGTCAGCGCCGCGCCAGAAGATTCCTATGCCCATGTATGTAAGAAAAGCCGCAATCAGCGGATTTAGGTAATTCAAAAAAGCATAGGGCAAATATTCGAACGTAGGCACGTCAAGCACGCCGGCCTGATAAGCGCCGCAGGTATTCCATGGCACTAGGGCGGACAAGAGAGTTCCAGAGTCCTCAAGCGACCGCGACAACATTCTCGGATGCAGTCCCTTAGCGTCGTAAGCCGGCTTAAACATACGCCCCGGTATCGCTATCGAGAGGTATTGGTCGCTGAGAAATAGGTCGCACACAGCGCAAGAAAGCAGTGTAGCCGTGATAAGACCGCCTACAGATTTTATAGGCTTCAAAATAGCCTCAAGTATCGCATGCATAAAACCGCATGACTCCATGACTGAACCAAACGCAAAAGCGCAAAGTATGAGCGAGACCGTCCAGTTCATAGACTGGAGACCGCCGCGCTGCATAAGCTCTAAGATATTCTTCGCAGACTTCACGGCTATATCCTGCGCGACAGATATATTATTATCGGCAAGCACCTTTGTGAGAACTTCGGCATTACTTGCCGCGTCGGCAATCGACTTTGACACGGTGGACACATAGCCATTCTGCATCACGTTCAGCATACCTTTAATGTCTATTCCATGATAGAACGCAAATCCCGCGGCGATAAACACCCCCGCCCACAAGCTCGGCAACGCTGGTTTCTTCATGGCTGAGAGACAGATGACAGCGATCGGAGGGATAAGGGCCAACGGGTTGATCCAGAATTCCGCCTTCATAATGGACTGCATCGCTTCTATCTTGCTGGCGTCGATATTTCCACCCGCGTATTTTATCCCCAACACTAAGGTAATGACCGTGACTATCGCATAAGTCGGCAGAGTCGTCCAGCACATAGCCCTTACATGTTGGAAGATGTCCGTCCCCGAGACAGCCGGAGCAAGGTTCGTCGTGTCCGATAGCGGGGACATCTTATCGCCGCAGTAGGCTCCGGAAATAATAATTCCAGCCGTAAGCGGAGCTGGGATGCCAAGGCCCGAGGCTATGCCCATAAGGGCAATGCCGACAGTTCCGCTCGTGCCCCATGACGTGCCGGTCGCAAGCGAGGATATGGTACAGATGATAAGCGTCGCGAACAGGAAAATGGACGGGCGTAGTACCATAAGCCCGTAATAGATCATGCTTGGGACCACCCCCGACACTATCCATGTTCCTATGAGCGTGCCAACTGTGTAGAGTATCAAGCATGCCTGCATACCAGACATGATGCCGTCTATTATTCCTCTCTCGACCGACGTATAGTCATTCTTTAGGTACAGGACCCCAATTATTCCGGCGGCTACAGCTCCCAAGATAAGGATAATATGGATATCAGTCTTCCAAATCCGCACCGACGCCATGATCAGGCAGCCTACAAACGCGAATAAAACTAATGAAAGCCAAAGGGGCGGCTTACGAGTTTCAGACATAATTTGAGCACGTCCTTTACGTTAAACAGATAAAAAGCTGTATGGGATATTTTACTTCCACACTAGTGTATTTGTCCATTTTTGAGGCATCTAAAATCACGCCGTGAAAAGCCGGAAAGACAATATTTCTACGTATTTTTAAAAAAACAGTTGAACCTTATCCGTTTTCACGATAGAATAGCGCCGTGTTGGATCATAAGGTCGCAACAAATCACTATGTATTAAATTAGATAAGGAGGCCTTTTTACAATGGCTAAAGCTGTAGTCGATCAGGATACTTGTGTAGGTTGTGAAGCATGCGTGGGCGTTTGCCCGGTATCTGCAATTTCGATGGTAGACGGAAAATCCAAGGTTGACCCGGATGTCTGCGTAGAGTGCGGAGCCTGCGCCGCGACGTGCCCCGTAAGCGCTATTACACAGTAGTCTAAAACAAGACCTAGAAAAAATGGGGGCCGACTGGCCTCCATTTTTTATGTCCATTCGTAAGTATCAAAGCCTGTAGCAATGGTCGAGCGGGCCGCTCCCATTCCCTAGGTCAAGTCCGGCAGCCAAAGCTCCCGTCACATATTCTTTCGCCCTTCTTATACTTTCTGGCATATCATTGCCAAGCGCCAGCTGACACGCTATAGCTGAGGATAGAGTACATCCGGTGCCGTGAGTGTTATCGTTTTTAACGCGATCACATTTGAACCATGATATGTCTCCCGACGCGGAACATAATATATCGTCCGCGCAGTCCTCAAAATGTCCGCCCTTGATAAGCGCGGCTCTCTTTATCACCGATGTTATCTTCAGCGCGGCTCGCGTCATATCAGTCCTGTCTTTTATCTCAAAGCCGCAGAGGACTTCGGCCTCCGGGATGTTAGGCGTTATAAGGTCGGCGACAGGGAGAAGACATCCCGTCAGCGCGGAGATCGCGTCTTCGTTCAGCAGACGGCTGCCGCTGGTCGATACCATAACAGGGTCCACTACGATGTTTTCGGCTTTATATTCCCTTAACTTTTCCGCTATGACTTTTATTATCTCGGCGCTCGATACCATACCAATTTTCACCGCGTCCGGCCTGATATCCGTAAAAACGCAGTCTATCTGCCGCGCGATGAATTCCGCGGACGCGTCGAATATTCCGTAGACCCCCGTTGTATTCTGAGCTGTAAGCGCCGTTATCACGCTCATCCCATATACTTTGTGGGCCGTCATAGTCTTGAGGTCGGCCTGTATGCCAGCCCCTCCGCTGCAGTCGGAACCCGCTATCGTCAGTACCTTTTTCATATCTTCGCTCCCGTCCGTGCTTTTATAATTTATCGGCCAGAGCGCGAAGCTCCGTCGTCGCGGCCGCTATGTCACGCCGCGCGAATATTGCCGATATCACAGAAACACCGCTGATTCCGGTGCCGCTGAGTTTCATAATGTTTCCCGCCGTTATGCCGCCTATCGCCACGACTGGGATAGAGACCGCGGCGCAGATGGCGGCAAGCGTATCTAAATCTACGTCACGCGCGTCGTCCTTGGTCGCCGTCGGGAACACCGCGCCGACCCCGAGGTAATTTGCGCCAGCTTTCTCCGCGGCTACGGCTTCCTCTACCGTTCTAGCTGAGACGCCAAGTATCATATCCGCGCCGACCAACCTGCGCACGCCGCGCGCGTTCATATCGTCCTGTCCGACGTGCACGCCGTCAGCGCCGCAGGCAAGCGCGACGTCAACATCGTCGTTCACGATGAACGGGATATTATGCTTATCCGTCACGCTCTTTATCTCTTCCGCGCAAGAAATATATTCCCCACGCGAGATATCTTTCTCTCTTATCTGCACCATAGTAACGCCTGAGCGCACCGCCAACTCGACATGCTCCGCAAGCGGCGAGCCTTCGAGCCAATGGCGGTCGGTTATGGCGTACAACCTAAGCATACTCTTATCGAATTTCAATCTTCATGCCGCCTTCCAGTTTCGACCCGTCCATCAAGCTGGCCTCGTCGATGAGGTATGCGCGAAAACTGCCCGTGCCGCCGCCGCACTCCAACGTCTTTTCGTGCGCCAGCTCGCCGCAGAGCCCCATCATAGCGACAGCGGCGGCCGACGCCTCCGCCAGCGAAGCCGGGTTCGCTGCGCAAAACGCCGTGGTCAAAGCACTAAGCATACATCCCGAGCCGGTTATCCTTGACAGCATCTGGTGACCGTTCCTTATCACATAAGCCTTTTCATTATCGGCGACTATGTCTATCGCGCCTGTTACGGCAATCACGGCATTCAGTTTGCCACTCAGGGATTTCATAAAATCGACGGACTCCGCGAGGTTTTCCTCGGAAATGGAGTCTCTGATGTCAGCGTCCACTCCGTTAGTGTTCCCGCACCCGTCGGCCAATGTTTTTATCTCGGAGATATTTCCCCGTATAACGTCAGGCGCGATTTCGGATACGAGTCTGATCGCCGTCGACGTCCTGAGCTGCGAAGCCCCGGCTCCAACTGGGTCAAGTATCACGGGACGGTCAAGCGATCTCGCTTTAGCTCCAGCCTTGAGCATAGACGATACAGTCCTGCCGTTCAGTGTGCCGATGTTGATGTCGAGCGCCGAACATATCGAAATAATGTCCTCGACCTCCGCTTCGTCGTCGGCCATTATCGGCGACGCTCCGCACGCCAGCAGTATATTTGCGCAGTCGTTGACCGTAACATAGTTGGTTATACAGTGTACCAACGGCTGCGACGCGCGCACGTTATCCAACATTTCTTCAAATCTGTTCATCATCGATGCCTCCAAATAAAAAATGGGAGACGCCTCGTAAGCGCTCCCACTAAATTTTTCAATCTAATGTTTTCCCTACGTTGGCATTATCC
>JAUNSQ010000047.1:5145-10035 GCA_030539135.1 Synergistaceae bacterium
GTCTTAGCTTCCTCTCAGCCTGTCAGCAAGCTCCCCGAATATCTTTTATTTATTATTTACGCCACGCGTACTTTTGTCAATCGTCCGTGTTACAGAGCGAGCAGTATACTCTCTAAGTTTTTGACGGTCTCCGCGATATAATCGGCGCCAGCTTTCTCCAATTCGCCTGGCTCCGCGAAGCCAAACTCCACGCCTACCGCCATTACGCCGCATTTTTTAGCCCCGAGGATATCGTGTTCTCTGTCGCCCACCATGACGGCCTGTTCCGGCTCAGCCATGAGGCCAGAAAGCGCGTATGAGATAACGTCCGCTTTGTCGGTGCGCGAACCGTCAAGCTCGCTGCCGTAAACGCCAGCAAGGAACTCGGAGAGGCCATACTTCTCGGCTATCCGCGCGGCAAACACGCCAGGCTTCGATGTGGCTATCGCAAGGACTTTTTCGGCGGCGCGCAGCTTCTTGAGCATATCGGCTATTCCATCATAAGCGCTGTTTTCGTATATGCCTATATCCTTATAGCGTTCCCTATACTTCCAGACCGCGGCCTCCGCGTCCTTATCGTCTAGGCCGTGATAGACCATAAACGACTGCTTCAGAGGCGGGCCAATATAGCATCTGAGATTGCTCAGGCACGGCTCGTCTATACCGAAACTTTTGAGCGCGTACTGCACGCATTTTGTTATACCCTCTTCTGGATCGGTAAGCGTCCCATCCAAGTCGAACAATATATATTTTTTCACGGCGTTCGATTTACTTCTGTCCATATCTATTTTTCAGGTCGGCAGATTCGGTTTCGACGTCGCCCTGCGAAAGCTCGATGCCGCCGCCGACAGCCTGTGATAGTATGAATATCTTAGCGAAAGACTCTGCCATTTCACAGCGCAGGAGCGCGTCGCTAAGGTTCGCTCCGGTGCAGACTACGCCGTGATTTGCGAGCAGGACGCCGTTTCCGGTTCCCAGTGCCTTCGCGACATTAAGCGCGAGCTGTTCCGTTCCGATAGGGGCATATTTGGCGACCGGAATAGGACCTCCAAAGGCGGCGACCTGGTTGTCGGTTATAGGTCTTATACCGCGTCGCGCCGCGGCGACGGCCGTCGCGTGTATCGAATGTGTGTGGATGACCGCGTTGACGTCCGGACGCGCTTTGAGTATCGTTAGGTGCATGAGCCTCTCTATCGAGGGCGTTCTGTTTCCATCTATCACATTCCCGTCGAAATCCATCTCGACTATATCCTCTGGGACTAGCTTTTCATAGTCCATACCGCTCGGCGTTATCAAAAACCCGCGCTCCGTTCTCACGCTGACGTTTCCGCCAGTGCCCTGTATAAGCCCTTTCTTTACAAGGCTCAGGCACGAACTGATGATCCTCTCGCGCAATACGACATTAGGAACCACTCTCAACACCCGCCAATCTACTCAAAAGAGGCGTTAACAAAAGATTTATCCCGCCAATTATGAGGAATATATTTATTATGGAGATATTAAACATCAGCATAACAGCCGTGAAAACAGCAGAAAGCACCATTCCAAACGAGTCGAGGATGTTAAGACACGCGACCACTCTGGCTCTATGCTCATCGGAGCTCTTAGACTGCATTATCGCGTACATAGGGACGCTGAATATCCCACCCGACGCCGCGAGCAGAAATAGCCCCAGCATGATGCCCCACGATGACGGAGCCGCCACGAAGTCTATGGCTCCGACAAGGACGTCGTATTTGACAGCAAACATGCTGAATATGTAAAGAAGAACGGTAGACGCCGATATCCCGATACAGGCGAGCGGGACAAGCCTGCCGGAGACGCGCCCGTGCAGGAGACGGTTGCACAGCGTCGAGCCAAAACCTACGCCAACGGAAAAGATAACGAGAAACAGCGTCGAGACCTGTTCGTTCCCGCCGAGGATATCTTTTGAAAACGTAGGGAACTGCGCGAGGAAGACCGCTCCCAGGAACCAAAACCAGCTTATCCCCAAGACGGACCCAAAGACTGGCTTATTTGGCATGACGTAAGAGAGTATGCCCCACGTCGAACGGAAAGCGTTCCAATCGATTTTCATATCCGGCGCTGGCGCTTCTGCCTTTGGGATATACATGCTGGCGGCATACCCCAGCACAGACACCCCGACGACGCCGGCCGATATATATTCGCGTCCATGCGCGCTGAGGATAAAGAGCCCTCCGCAGAGCGTCCCGGACAGGATGGCGATATACGTTCCAGCGCTAACGAGACCATTTCCAGCGACAAGTTCATCATCCTTAAGATGCTGCGGAAGGATGCTGAATTTGAGCGGCCCAAAAAATGTCGACTGAGCGCCCATGAAAAACAACAGGACGACCAGTCCCCATAAATTCACGTAGTGGAAGGCGACGGCAGTCAGGACCATCAGCACGATCTCAACAAATTTGATAACACGAATAAGGAACGACTTCTCATATTTATCGGCTATCTGCCCCGCAGTCGACGAGAAGAGGAAGAACGGAAGGATGAAAAGCCCTGCGACGACCGTAATAAGTATCTGGGCATTCAGCCCATGCTCCTCGGCAAGCCTGAACGTTATCAGGATGACAAGCGCGTTTTTGAAGAGGTTGTCGTTAAACGCCCCGAAAAACTGCGTAAGGAAGAGCGGCAGAAAACGCCGCGTCGTAAAAAGCTCAAATTGAGTCTTGATGATAAAGACCTCCTGAGGATACTCGCCGTATGCTCAGGCAATTTTAACATAAAACGGAGAACGCGAGAGACAATATCCGATTAAGACACGCCCCACACCAGCGAACTCACTGACTTCATAGACCGCTGCGGCTTGAGCCGCGTGACGGACAGCTTGTCCCCCAGAAGATACCTCCAGAGTATTCTTAGTCCAGCCCTGCGTCAGGCGTTTTCTGTTACAATATGCAAATACTTTGTAGGGGAAGAAGGATCACAGCATTGAGACATTTCAGGAAAATCCTGCTGACGTTCTTTGCGGTCGCGCTTGCGGCCTCCGCCGCCCTTGCCGGACCGGCGCTGCAAATGCGAGTAACGCTGACGCAGCCGAACGGCGAGCGTTTCTCGGCCGTCAAGCGTGGAGACGAGTTCATGAACTGGTACGAGACTGCGGGCAACTACGCCGTACTAAAGGACGCGACAACTGGCTACTGGGTGTTCGCTAAAGCTTCTTCGTCCGGCGGGCTCGCGCGCTCAGCTGTTCCTTATTCCGTGAAAGCTGCCGCCCCGTCTGGCGCGACAAAGAATTTTGCCCCGACAAAGGCTACTATGGTGCGCCTACGGGCAAATTACACGAGCCCTACATCGTTTAAAGCGAGTCCAGCCAACACTGCTGCCACAGCCGCGAGCACGTGGACGTCAAACCCCATCTCAGGCACGCGCGAAGCCATATTTATCCGCGTTAACTTCCAGGACGCCACATTCAAATCTACGTCTGAGGATGCCAAAGAGCAGATATGGGGCGATACCCACTCCGTCAGGCGTTACTACCTCGACCAGTCTCACGGGAAACTTGACATCATATCCGCTGACTTTGGCGGCGTCAAAAAAGACATCATAGAGATCACGATGACCTCCGCCGACTACAACGGCGGCAAACACCCTGACCTCCTGCTGGATGCAGAATCATGCGGCCATTACTACTACTCGCATATAAACGAAGTCACTTTTGTGACTAGCGTCTTGAAGCGCACGGGCCTCAATTTTGTACAGTTCGACAAGAACAACGACGGCATTATAGAAGCGGACGAACTAGTCGTCTACCTACTCCTCGCGGGCTATGAGAAATCGGCGTCTGTCAGACGCCCCTCCGTATGGATGCACGCGTGGCAGTCATGGGTAAACGAAGGCGACGAGCATAACGTCTATGTTGCGGACGACAAGAAAACAATGCTGGGACCGTGGTCATACGGCGGCGAGCTCTCGGAAATGATCGTGCAGTCGCAGGACGTGTCACTGCCGCTTGCCGGTGGAGTGGTCCACGAACTGGGGCACCAGCTGTGCAAGCTGCCCGACCTCTACGACGTGAACTACGTCAACGATGGGCTTGGCGTGTTTTCCGTGATGGCAGGCTGTTCATGGGGGTGCAGGGTCGGCGAGCTTCCCGGCGCGACGCCGTGCAACTTCGACGCATGGAGTAGAAAGTATCTCAGCTGGGATACGCCTCAGACGTTTACGCCCAGCGGCTCCCCCATCAATCTCATCTGCGGCACGCCAAGAAACGGCGTGTTCCCCATCGCACGCATAAACTCTCCGCGCGTTGATTCCACGTATGAATACATACTCGCAGAAGTCAGAAACCCTAACGCCTCCGACTGGGACGGCGGAATAAGCGGTCGTCTTGAGTTCACGGACGTGTCCCTGCCAGCATCGTTCAAGGGTGGCGTACTGCTGCTGCACATAGACGAGCGCACAGGCTCCGGCTCGCTTGCCGCAGGCAACGACTTCAACGTCAGCTCGAATGGTTGTCATCAGGGCAATATGGCAATCTGGGCGGACGGCGATTCTCGCGCTGAAAACGCGGGGAGTGGAACATACAAATCTCTCTGGTACGCCGGCAACGGCACAACGCCTGACACCATGTTCTACGGCTCACGCGACGTGACTGTAGCCAGCATATTCTCCGGCGTCAGTTTTTCTTCGTTCTCGTCCTCCGGTGAATTTGTCTCCGTGGTAGCGTCGCGGCGAAAAACTGGCGGCGGCTGCAATGCCGCGACATTTCCGCTGCTTCTGCTCCTTGGCGCGCTTCCGCTTGTGCTCGGAAAGATAAAATAATAGACGCAGAAACGCGGTCGCCGACATACAATACCGCGAGGGGCGAGTCGAGTGGCTTAAGATCCAAGAGAAAAAGCTCAGTCCAAGGCGTATCTCAAGCTGCGCTTCCCTGTTATGTTCGTATGCCATATC
>JAUNSQ010000187.1 GCA_030539135.1 Synergistaceae bacterium
TTTTAACACAAGGGCCTCTGCCGCCTCGTCAAGGGTCAAAGTATCCACGCCCGGTTTAACCATGTCTTTCATCAGCTTCAGTATATCCGCCACGATCTGGCCCGCGTGACGCATTTTTACAAGGTCCCGATCGCTCTTGAAGGTTATCATTAACCGGCTTTCCTCTGTTCGAGAAGCCTTAGCACGGCGTCTTTGCCGCCCGAAGCGTCTACCGTTGCAAGCAGGGCCTGCTTTTTGTAGTAGTCGATAAGGGGAGCCGTCTGCTCGTGGAAGACGGAAAGGCGTTTGCGGATGACTTCTTCTTTGTCGTCATCACGCTGAACCACCTCGCCGCCGCACTTGTCGCAGACGCCCTCTTTCTTCGTGGGCTTGAAGACCGTATTGTATATCTCGCCGCAGGCTTTGCAGCCCCTTCTCGTCGTGAGCCTCTTGACGACGACTTCGTCGTCGACATCGAGGTAGACGACAGCGTCAAGAACGATTCCAAGCTTCTCAAGCATTTTGTCGAGAGCCTCAGCCTGAGGAGTCGTTCTCGGAAAACCGTCCAGCATGAAGCCTTCTTTGCAGTCAGGCTCCTGCAGGCGGGATTCCACCATCGCTATGATGACTTCGTCGGGGACGAGTTTGCCTGCGTCCATATAGTTTTTCGCGTTCTTCCCAAGCTCAGTTCCGGCCTTGACGTTAGCCCTGAGGATATCGCCTGTCGAGACGTGCGCTATGGGATATTTCGCCTTTATGGCTTCAGCCTGCGTGCCTTTGCCCGCGCCGGGGGCGCCAACAAGAATAATTCTCATATCAGCCTCCGTTACAGCCTCAATAGCCCGCCGGACTTGCCGCGGCGCTTAAGGATGCCTTCGTAGTGGCGCATAAGCAGCTGGCCTTCAATCTGGTGCACTGTGTCAAGGGCGACGCCGACAACGATGATGACAGCCGTTCCGCCGAAGTAGAACGTGTTTATGCTCATCAGCCCTGTCATAATCGTCGGCACTACCGCGATGACAGCAAGAGCTATCGAACCGCCAAGCGTAATGCGTCCCATGACCTTTTCAATATAGTCGCACGTCGGCTTGCCCGGGCGGATGCCGAGAATGAACCCGCCGTTCTTCATATTGTCGGATATGTCCTCAGGCTTGAAGACAACCGCCGTATAGAAATACGAGAAGAAGATGATCATAGCCACGTAAAGAGTGACATAGACCGGGCTGCTTGGACTGAACGCCTTCTGTATAGCCTGCGCTGCGCCGCCCTGAAAAAGCCCCGCGATTGTGTACGGGAAGAGCAGCACTGACGACGCGAAGATGATGGGGATGACGCCTGCCGTGTTCACACGAAGAGGGATGAACGAGCTCTGCCCACCATACATCTTGTTGCCAACCATACGTTTTGCATACTGTACTGGAAGACGGCGCTGCCCCTCCTGGAGCATAACGCAGCCAGCCACGACCGCCACCATAATGGCGACAGCCAACAGCATGACAAGGACGTTCATCTCGCCAAGGCGCACAAGCGAAACTGTGCGGACTATGGCCTCTGGAATGCGGACAACGATACCGGCAAAGATAAGCAGCGATATGCCGTTGCCGATGCCATGATCCGACATTACCTCGCCAAGCCACATGACCGCCACAGCGCCAGTCGTCAGCGTGAGCGCGACCAATGCTATGTCAAACCAGCTCCCTGAGAAAATACCCAGATTTTTGAGCCAGCCTGTCATGCCAACCGCCTGAATAAGTGCGAAGATTATCGTCCCGTAACGAGTGTACTGAACGACTTTCTTCCGCCCCTCCTCGCCCTCTTTCTGCATCTTCTCGATGCTCGGCACTACAACTGCCAGCAGCTGCATGACGATGCTCGCGTTGATGTATGGAGTGACGCCCATCGCACATATGCTGAATCTGCTGAGTGCGCCTCCGGCAAAGAGGTCCAGGAAACCCAGAACGCCGCCCTGTTCAAAAAGTCTGCCGAGCGCGGCCGCATCGACCCCTGGGGTCGGTATGTGCGCGCCAAGACGATAGATGAACAAAGCGGCAAGAGTAAACAGTATCCGCCGCTTAAGATCAGGCAGTCTGAAGGTATCCCGGAAGGACTCCAGCACTTATATCACCTCGGCCTTTCCGCCGGCCGCTTCAATCTTCTTGGCCGCCGATGCGCTGTAAGCGTTGGCGCGAACGGTAAGGCTCTTGGAAAGTTCGCCCTCGCCAAGTACCTTTACAAGTTTGTCAGCGGAGGTGATGAGGCGAAGTGCCGCGAGAGCCGCTGCGGTGACTTCCGCCCCGGCTTCAAAGCGATCTTCGAGATCGGCTACGTTGACTACTTCATATTTGACCGCAAAACGGAAGTTGCTGAAGCCACGTTTCGGAATGCGGCGGGCAAGCGGCATCTGTCCGCCTTCGAAGTTGGCGCGGATGTCCGGGCTCTTGCGGGCCTTCTGACCCTTGTGCCCTTTGCCGGCTGTTTTGCCCTGACCGCTGCCGAGTCCCTGGCCGAGACGCTTTTTCGTCTTGCGTGAACCCTCTGCGGGGCACAGTTCCTGAAGTTTCATGGATGTACC
>JAUNSQ010000048.1:0-4050 GCA_030539135.1 Synergistaceae bacterium
AGGGCTATGCCCGAAAATGAAATACCCCCGGCTACGCCGGGGGATTGTTATTTGATTTGCGCGGCGAGGCTTATTCGAACATATAAACGGATATACGCGAGAACGACAGCTACCTCGTTGACAAACGACTGCCTTGAGAGTATTTTTTAACCGATATTTCATGCTTTTTAGGAGGAATAATATATTATGGAAACATTCATCACCGACTTGCTTGCCGCGCTTGCGGTAGTCATCAACGGGATCCCGCAGGGGCTTCTCGCGCTCAGCTTCGGCTTCGCCGCGTTCCCGACCAGCATCGCGTTCCTCATAGGCGCGGCCGGCTCGCTGGCATTCAGCTCAGTAGCCACGATATCATTTCAAGCTGAGACGATCACCCTCGCAGGAAAGATGGGCAAGGACACACGCGAACGCCTGAACATCGTATTCTGGGGCGGGCTCTTCCTAGTCATCCCATCGGCACTGGGGCTCAACGAAAAGATCGTGGCCTTCATCGGCCCGGCCATCGTCACATCTATGATGGCTGGCGTCGGCATCATGCTGGCATACGTCGCGATAGACCTCTTCAACTCTGAGCGCATATCGGGCGGCGTTTCGATGTTAAGCGGGCTTGCGGTGTGGTTCATCACGCGCGACCTCACTAAGACGATAATCATCTCCGTCTTCATCTCTACGGTCGTCTACAACATACTTAAATCAATGGGCAGGGTGGAGGAACAGAATCTAGTCGTCGATAAGACACGCGAAAAATTCACGCTCGGCAACATCGACTGGAAAATATGGGAGAAACCGCAGATAATCGTTAACGCCCTCGCCCTCTCATGCCTCAACATAGGCGCGAACATCAGCTTCGGAAAGATAACAGGCAGCATCGCGGGAGTCAACGCCAACATCGACCACCTCGCGGTATATTCATCGCTCGCAGACATGGCGTCCTCCTTCTTCGGCGGCGGCCCTGTCGAGTCGATAATCTCCGGCACGGCGACGGCTCCCGACCCTGTGCGCTCGTCTGTTGTAATGATGCTGATAATGGCGGCTATCCTGCTCCTCAAACTCCTGCCGACGATTGGGAGATATGTCCACAGCGCGTCGATAGCAGGCTTCCTCTTCGTGCTTGGCACATTCGTGACATTCGCCGCCAACATCCAGGGCGCGATCGCGTTAGTCCCCGCCGCGCAAGGCTCCTTCGGCTTCGCCCCGTGGGGCATGGTCATAGGCGCGACGACTTTGATATCGGCGAAGTTCAACCCATTTTTCGGGCTTCTCGCCGGAGTCGTCATCAAGATGATATTCTCACTGTAGGAGGACTGATATGAGCGAATACTACAAATTGAAGATATGCGGGCTGACGAGGGATCTGAAAAAGGTGCAGGTCGCACCGCATCTGATAATAGCCTCTTTCGTAATGCTCGGCGACACACAGCTCATAGAGAAGACTGCCGACGCGCTTGTTGAGAAGGCAAAGACGCTCGGCAAGATAGACATGCTCGTATGCCCTGAGGCAAAGGGCATACCGCTGACCCACGCAATGGCGGTTCGTCTTGGTGTGGATTATGTCGTCGTCAGGAAGTCAGTCAAGAGCTACATGGAAAATCCAATCACGACAACAGTCAAATCCATCACGACGAAAGACCCTCAGACGATAGTCATCGACGAACTCGACGCGCTCAAGCTCGGCGGCAAAAATATCTGCATCGTAGACGACGTCGTTTCGACGGGCGGCTCGCTCAAATCGCTGGAGGAGCTCCTCGCTCAGACGGGCTGTAAGATCGTCAGCAAGATAGCTGTCCTGCTCGAAGAGGGCGGCTACAGCGGAGACGACTTGATATACCTCGAAAAACTCCCCGTATTCCCCTGCTAGATATTTTCAAAGCTAATTAGACACGTCGCCCCGCCGCAATTACGGCGGGGCGACTGTTATTCTCCGTTATTTAATTTAAAAATCGTTCCGCCTATTCATCTTCAATAGTACAAAATGTTTCAAGGGCAAAAACAAATTTCTTCAAAACATGTTCGTTACCCTGCGATGAAATTCATAATTAGTTTCACCATCGTGTCCTTTTCTTCTGGATTTGATTCAGCAATCATCACAATAATAGCTAACAAATTATAATCTGCAATCAATTTCTCACCATCACGATGCAGTATTCCATTTTTTTCAAGAAAATAGAGAAATACAGCGGCGGCAATGCGCTTATTTCCATCAGAGAAAGAGTGGTTTTTAGTTACAAAATAGAGAAGGTTTGCCGCTTTTTCTTCCATGGATGGATATAGTTCAACACCGTCGAAAGACTGATAAATATTTCTTATGCTCCCTGCGAAAGAATTATCCTTTTCATTTCCAAAAAGGCTGCTTTCTGCGCCAAATCGCATTTGCGCAATCAGTTTTATACACTCTTCATAACTTAATACATACGTTGCAGTGCTGCCATTCGGCTTTCTCAGGCGCTGGTGGTCGTAATCGTCAAGCATATCCAGCGCGGTTGTATACTGTTCAATCACGCCCAAGACCTGTTTTACATCAAGCTGTTGTTCAGTACGCTTCATGATCCGCACCGCTTCATTCAGCTGTGCCATACGACCATGATTGACGGCATAGCCCTTCAGTACGTATTGTTTCAAAATCGAGTTTGCCCACTTGCGGAATGCAATGCCACGTTTGGACTTTACGCGATAGCCTACAGAGATAATGACGTCAAGATTGTAATACTGCGTCATGTGTGCCTGTGTTTTCCCCTCGATTGCACCATGCCGAGTGGTCGTCGCAAATTTTGCGACAACCACTTGATCCTGTAACTCTTCTGTAATTGCGTTATTTATATGCTTCCCAACAGTCTTTATGTCACGGTCAAATAGTTCCGCCATCTGACTTCGCGATAGCCAGACCGTTTCTTCTTCCAACGAGACTGGCACCTCCAAAGTCGTCTTTCCGTCTGTAAATAAAGCGATTTTGTTTTCCATTTGCTACGCCTCCAGTTCACCTCCTATTATAAGTTAAAAACTTCTCGAGAGACCCTGAGATATTTTCCAACATAGACATACCAGAAGCCCGCGTGTGCGGGCTTCTGGTATGTCTGAGAGTTATATTCTAGTTATATAGTCTATTTTTTAGTTATTCGAACTTATAGCAGAGACCAATATCCCGCCTACTATGGCTCCTATCGCCGCGAGTCCCCAGTTGGTCGAGCTGCTACTTCTCCCTGAGTCGCGATGCGGCTGTGGTCTAGATTGAACATGACGCTGCGGTTGTGGAACGTTGCGCTGCATGGGCTGCTCTCTGTGCTGCGGCTCGCGGTAGGAGACGCCGCCGCGCGACGGCTGGTGGTTATCATTCCTCACAGGCTGCTGTATCCGCTGAGGCTGTCCTCCGGGTTGTCCGCCGCGTCCCATGTCGTTCGGCGCGGCAAACGAGCACCCCGTCGCCAACATTACCATTATCATCGACCCTGCGGCCATCTTGCTGAGTTTCTTTACTATATTGTTGTTTGTCATTTGAAACGCCTCCTTGTGTTATTTTCTTTCGATGCCGAGAAGTATAAACGGCAAGTGTGGCGTTTCTTTGTGCGTTTTGTGGAATATTTATGCTCGGTTTGTGAGATTTTTCTGGCTGGCGCGCCCCATTGCTTCCAAGCACCCATCGACAAGTTCCTTCATCAGGCCGCCGACGCTCACGACCGACTTCACCTTTCCTACGTTGCTGCCGCAGAAGAAGAGTCCGTTTTCCCAGTCTCCTCGGTATGCCTTGACAAGCGCGTCAGCAATGCAGAATGTCTCATGCTTGATACGGCAGACACAGTGGGAAAGGCATCCGACGCTGCACGACGCTTTGTCCAGCATTTCGCCTAGATATCTCTCCACGAATGGGCTTCTTATCGCGCGCCCCG
This sequence comes from Synergistaceae bacterium, assembly GCA_030539135.1. Taxonomy (GTDB): domain Bacteria; phylum Synergistota; class Synergistia; order Synergistales; family Synergistaceae; genus JAUNSQ01. Next base: position 3,882 of record JAUNSQ010000048.1, read on the forward strand.
GGAGCCCGCACGGGCTTTTGATGAGCACAACGTCGCCCTCATTCGCGTCGACATACGCCTGCTTGAAGCGGTCCGAGGCATCGCCCTCGACGGTTGCGGCAAACCGCGTCCCCATCTGGACCCCTCTCGCGCCCATAGCAAAGGCCTCGGCCATGTCCTCTCCGTCCCA
>JAUNSQ010000048.1:4060-9861 GCA_030539135.1 Synergistaceae bacterium
GTTATTATTTTTTCTATACATTTTTAAAATATTAGGTATATCAATATTTTCTTCGTCCAGATATCTCACAAGCTCTGGCACGACTTTTTTCAAAGACAGGTCGCCGTTCATCGCCTCGGTCTCGTCGCGCGCGCCCAAGTGTCCGCCCGCCGAATTCGGCGTCTCTATGACAAAGGCGTCAGGCGTTCTGTCATAATGTTTTTTCCACCTGCTGACTATTATGTTCGCAGCCTTCACCGAGCTGACGATTGGGACGAGCGCAACTTCCTTATGCCCCTCCGTGAGCTCCGGGAGACGCAGCGGAAGCCCCGCGCCCGAAATGATGATGTCGGCCCCTCCGTCGCACGCGGCGCGTATGTGGTCGTCGTAATCCGTCAGCGCGCACATGGCGTTCACCGCCACGAGTCCGGCCTTGGACCTCGCCTTTGCCTCGGCGATAAATCTTTTGAGCAGGACGATATTTTTTGTGAAGAACTCTTTCGCGCTGAAATCAGGCAGAGAAGAGGCAAGCCCAACAGAGGCGATCGTTCCTATGCCTCCGGCGGCCGCGACAGCCCCCGCGAGGCTTGGGCCTGAGACCATGACTCCCATCCCGCCCTGTATTATCGGATATTCCGGCTCGAACATACCTATCCTCAATTTCGGAAGAACAAACTCATTCATGCGGCACCTCATATCTTAATCGGCAGACCATCTCGCCTGTTGATTATGGAATAGTGGATATGTTATTCCAATTCTATTATTTTGCAACCCCTCTTTTGCCCATATTCGGCATTATGGAGCACAACTTTTTGCGCATGACGACAAACAAAAAAGGGCGGCCCCTTGTGCAGAGGCCGTCCAACTTGCGTAAATTTTTCTGATGTGGGTTAGATGATGAGCTTCTTGCCGTTCGGCGTTGCGGCCGCTGCTGCATCAAGCTGGTTGAGGACGTTCGCGTTTGCGACTTCGATCTTCGGCTTCTTCGCCGCTTCTTCGCGCGCGTACTCCTGGAGCTTCTTCTCGTAATCAGCCATAGACTTCTTGATACCCGCGACGTCGCACTTGATCCACTGAAGGATGCCGTCCGCTATCGTCTGATACATTTCGTCTTTCGGCTCCGCCTGTATCACGCCAAGGTCCTTGAGCATCTTATATTCGTCCTTGATCGAGGCGAGTATGTCCTCGTCTGTGATGAGCCCCTTCTTGTAGAGAGCGCGGTAGATTATATTTGACTTTGTTTTGCTGTTTTCGTCGTTCGCCGAAAGTGACTCAACGCGCGACAGCAGCATGGATATTACGTCTTCGAGACTAACCTGCATAGGTCCGGCCATTTATTATTCCTCCCATAAATTCTAAAATCACGCCGTTAATTGTAGCATAGCATCGTGAAGATGCTACATCCGAAAAAACGCATATATTATGTTTCTTAGTGTAAAATGCTGATTGAAAATATAGCGATTAGCAGTTATCTTATCCAGACTTTTACCGTTCGGGGGCAATAGAATGGACATCGACTTTAAAATTAAATATTTTTATCAGAAGGCCCTGATACACGTGAAGAATGAATTTTCGACCTTCTTCTTCTCGTCGCTGGGCATACTCATATACACGATAGGGGTCATCGGCTTCACCGTCCCGTATCACTTCCCCGACTCGGGAGTAATGGGGATAGCGCTTATATTCAAATACACGATGGGCTTCTCTCCCGCGCTCTTCACCCTGCTTGCGAATGCTGTGCTCGTGCTGTGGGGAGGCCGCGAACTCTCGAAGAGATTTATCCTTTGGACGATCTACAACATCATCCTGCTTTCATTCCTGTTGGAAGCTCTGAGCGGATTGAAACTCCCGCACATCGACGACATGTTCCTCGTCTCCGTGGCCTCGGGCATCATCAAGGGCTTGGGGATAGGGATGGTGTTCCGCACCGGCACATGCTCCGGCGGGCTGGACATCGTAACGGCGGTCCTGCGCAAACGCTACGGCGTTGAGGTCGGCAAGTACGGCTTCTATATCAACACATTCATAATATCGGCCTCATACGGAACGGTCGGGCTGGAGAAGGTACTCTTCGGCTTCGTGGCGACATACATCAGCGGGCAGACTCTAGACAACGTTCTCGCGTCGTTCGACAAACGCCGCCTCATCTTCGTCATTAGCGCGAAGGAGGACGAGGCCCCGATATTGAAGTACGTCACAGAAGAGCTGGGCCGCGGCGCGACCATCATCGAAAGCAGGGGCGGCTACACCGGCGAGGGAAGGACAAACGTCATGTGTCTGCTCTCACCGCGCCAGACGATGGAATTGAAGCGGCACCTCGCGCAGTCATACCCAAAATCGTTCATGGTCGTCTCAGAGGCCTCAGAGGTCTTGGGCAGAGGTTTTAAGCGCTGGAAAAATATTTAGCCGCGCGATAAATTTTCAGACATTTACGATTAACAAAATTTATGTTTGCCGGGCGCATTTTTGCAATATAATAATGACAGGCATAACCATTCTTTCACGCGTCTAAGCGAGGAGGCTTTCTGATGTCAGATCGGAAGTGGATACACGAGGACTACGACAGCGCGCAATATCTCTGCAACTTTGGCAAACCGGTCATCGAACTGCTTGAGCCAAAGGCTGGCGAGAAGATACTCGACATCGGCTGCGGCAACGGGATACTCACACAGGAGCTCTCGGACCTCGGCTGTGATATGGTCGGGATAGACTCCAGCGAAAAAAATATCGAAGCCGCCAAAACGCTCGGCCTTGATGCTCGCGTGGCGGACGCGGAACACTTCCATATGGACGAGACCTTCGACGCGGTGATAAGCAATGCGGCCCTCCACTGGATGCCGGATCAGTACGGCGTCATACGCAGCGTGTGGCGCGTCCTAAAACCCGGCGGCCGCTTCGCCGCCGAATGCGGAGGCGAAGGCTGCATACGCATCATCCGCGAGGGCATGAAGATAGCTCTCATCAAGCGCGGACTGGACTACAAAGAGCGCAACCCATGGAAATACCCCGAGCTCGGCGCGATGGCGAAGATTTTGGAGAACCAGGGCTTCCGCGTCAGCTACATCGCCCGCATAGACAAGCCGACGCCGCTCCCCAACGGCCTTGCCGCATGGCTCGACGTATTCGCGAAGAACCACACGAAAGGGCTCGACGATGAAGACCGCGAACGCTTCTTCAAAGAGGTCGAGGATTACTGCAGGCCGATGCTCTACTCGGAAAAGGCGGGCTGGACAGCAGACTACGTGCGTCTGCGCTTCCTAGCCATAAAGCCGCTTGACGCGGAATAAATCCAATACGCCAAATAGTTTAGAGCCGACCCGATAAGGGTCGGCTCTTTTTATGGCTTCGTGTACTTCCAGACGTTATCTGTCGTGAGCTTCTTGGGGCTGCCGGTCAGCACTATTCTGTCGTTCGTCGTGTATATCTTCGTTATCCTGACTGGGAACGGTATCTTCTCGCGCTTGATGAGCGGGTTGATCTCTTTCAGAAGTCCGTCCGTCATAACGTCGGGCTGCTTCACCCCGTTTATAAAGAATTTGGCGTTCGTGAGATAAAGCCCCGTATTGTCGAAGGCGACCTTCGTTATCGCGGAGAGGCGTATCTTGAAAGTGAAGAGGAACTTCGCTGTGTAGACGCCAGAAATATGGATGCCCTCCGGCGTAAAATCGCACTTCAGGTCGGTAAAACCCTTGATGTCCTCCGTCTCTTGGCGGCAGTAGTCCGCGATATCCTTCTCCTTGATGATAACTTCGCCCCACGACATATAGATGAGGTCGGCCAGCTTATATGGGTCCTTACCCTCCACGTTCTTGGGCGGCTCCTTCATCATCGCCGACATCGATATGCTCTCTATCCGAACGCCCTCGATGATGATGCCGCTGGCCTTCGCGTAAAGGAAGCTGCCCCCGTCCGTCGCCTGTACGACTATCGATTCAGGGTCGAACTCCTTAACGAGAAAATGCCCGACCTCCTCTTCGATACGCATATCGGCGAAAGCAACCCCAGGCAGCAGCGCGGCCGCAAGAAACAGCAGCGCGATGATATTTTTATATTTCGAAGAGAAAACGGACATCCAATACACCAACCTTCATAAAAATGTCGCTGATATTGTAACATTGAAAACAGCCCTTTTAAACAACGCGCCGCGCCGGACAGTTATCTTTGATACGCGGCCAAAATTTTCCTCGCTGTATGACACAAAAAATGCTTGACGAAAATGATTTCGCTACGTATAATTTCCTTTGTCCTAAGTGCCGGGGTGGTGGAATTGGTAGACACGCACGTTTGAGGGGCGTGTGGGGAGACCCATACGAGTTCGATTCTCGTCTCCGGCACCATATTTAAAATCCCTCATGAGGCTTGAGTATATACTACTTGAGCCTCTTTCTTTTTTTCCTTGCTCTAGGACTAGCCGACTCGCAAAGCTCCTTCGTCGCTTGCTCTCTGGCCATCCGGCACCATTTACAAAAATAAACCCTCAGAGACCTAAGTTTTTTACTTGGGTCTCATTTTTTATGTCTTACCTCCGTTAGGCCGAATAAGCTGACTCGCACGAATTGCAAATACGGCAATTCGACTCCCTAGCCTTCCGGCACTCTTCTACGCCAAAATTTTGATATTATCGTATTTCTATTCCCGCAAAGCACAATACCACGCCAAATTTTCATATCACTTATTATTCACAAGCAGAGGGCTCACATTATTTTATTATGTTAATTTTTTAACATCGAAAGAAATGTTCGGGCCATGTTTTTATGTCATTTTGCCATTTTGGTATTATAATCTCGTAGTTGGTTTTTACATTCATATAAAGGTGGCAGCAACTAATGAAATTTATTGAGAAACTCAGCGCTTTTGTTGGAAAGTACATGGCTTTTATCGTAGTAGTTATAGCGGCCCTGGCCCTGTTCGCGCCGTCGACGCTCATCTGGATCAAGACGAAATGGATAACGACCCTCCTCATGATAGTCATGTTCGGCATGGGGCTCACGCTCTCGCCGGAAGATTTCGCGATCGTCTTTAAGAGGCCAAAGGATATAATTATCGGCTGTATAGCGCAGTTCGCCATTATGCCCTTCCTCGCCTTCGCGCTTGGCAAGGCCTTCGCGCTTGACGACGCGCTCCTCGTTGGAGTCATACTCGTCGGCACATGCCCTGGCGGCACGGCCTCGAACGTCATGACCTATCTTGGCAAGGGCGACGTCGCGCTCTCCGTCGGAATGACGAGCGTCTCGACCATCCTCGCCCCTATCCTCACGCCGGCTCTTACATACCTCCTGCTGAGAGAGACTGTAACTGTCAACACCGTCGCGATGTTCATGTCCATAGTTAAGGTCGTCATCCTCCCCATCGCGGCAGGGTTCATAATCAACAAGTTCTTCCACGAGACGACGCAGAAGGCAGTCAAAGCTCTGCCGCTCGTCTCCGTCATAGCGATAGTTATGATCGTAGCCTCCGTCGTCGCGGCGAACTCGGCTAAGATACTCGACACAGGCATGCTCGTATTCGCAGTCGTCATCCTCCACAACGTCCTTGGCTACGTACTGGGCTACTTCGTCGCGATGCTCGTCAAGGCACCGCTCGCGAAGAAGAAGGCCATCGCTATCGAAGTCGGGATGCAGAACTCAGGGCTCGCGACAAGCCTCGCAGCCACGTCGTTCCCGAACCTCGCGCTCGCCACAGTCCCTGGAGCTATCTTCAGCGTGTGGCATAACATCTCCGGCGCCATCCTAGCAAACATCTTCGCGACAATGGAAGACGACAAATAATATACTCCGCGCATAGATAATATTCAGGCCGGGGGTTCGCCCGGCCATTTTAGT
>JAUNSQ010000049.1:0-8135 GCA_030539135.1 Synergistaceae bacterium
AGAAAGTATGGATGACCTCGTTACACTTAAGAAACGTCTGAAAATACAAGAGATCGCAAAGAAGAGGCAGCATTGACATCCACTTTCCATAAATGAAGAAAGTCTAATTCATGAACCATACAGCCACTTTATAATTATCCTCATCTGAAAATACTCATACAAAATATTCAGCCTAAATTCCCAATCTCAGGTTGTTTGTTTGGATCTGCCCGCCTCCGTATACTGTGTAGGTAAAACAAAATACTAAATGAGGTGAGCTTAAATATGATGGAGAAACTTAACGCGATAAGGGACAGAGTCAACAACGGCAAATTCAACGACACCTCTGAGAAGCTCTGGTACGGAGCTGATCTTCTAGTCAGAAACCAAGAGGCGGCGAGGACGGACAAAAACCTCCAAACATTCGTTGGCTTCTACGGCAAGACGCTGGTGGTTACTGAACACGCCCACGAACTGAGCGCGCTGCTAAAACAGATAAGCGACGTAAGCTGCGAATCTCTCGGAGAAGGTAAATATTGGTTCTATACTTCCATCGGAGACGCCGCCAACGACTACATCAGACATTCTAACGACAAGGACGGGTTGCTCAAGACCGTCATCGACAAGGCAATAACGCTCCGGCAGGAGATGAGGAGGCTGGAATAAAGGACAACACTAAGGGGAGTTGATAATAATGTCATTTCTCGGTAAACTATGGCGCGGTGAATATCCTCTTGTAAAATCCTTCTGGCTATTTTTCATAGTTGGCGACCTGTTCTACCATTTTCTATTTGGTCTCTTTGGCGGTTTTTTCTCCGGGTTTTTAGGAGTGCATGCGGCACGGAGAAGTGGTTCTGTAGCAATATTTCTTATGCTTGTTTATTTTGCGTACGTTGTATATCTGGTGATAAGTAGCGTGGGGACGTGGCGCTCATCGGACAACTACAGCGGCTCTAAAGTATGGGGGATCCTCGCAAAAATCTATATCGTACTATGTTGGTCAAGTATTGCGCATCAACTAATCCAGTGAAAAGGAGATAAGAATGAGAAGAAAGAAGTTAGTAATTACATTTATGGCATTTTTATTCACTATCTTGCGGCTTCAATTGATGATTAACGAAGCAGTGCTCAGGTAAGCACCCGTCAATTACGATACAGGTCATGAAGGACAAAGGCAATAAAGTATCCCCGCATCGAACGCCACAGCACCCGAATGGGTTGCAGAAGAACGCGGACGTTCCGATAGACAAGAAAGATGGGGCTTTCAACAGGGCGCAAACAGAGAATAATCTCCTCAGCGCTAGGAAGAAAGTCCCATCTCTGGTTATTATATGCGATATATTAAGGGGGGGCAAGGACCTTTAAGGGATAACGTGATCGTCAGAATAAGGAAAGAGGATATTGTCTTTCCTCGCTAAATATTACCATTCCTTATTTATCTAATTCTTTTGACAGCAGAATTATAATATTTATGATAATTAGCATTGTACAGGGAGAGAGGCTAACGATAATGGAAGAAGAGAATTTCGAGATGCCGATTCCAGTAGAGGAGACAGAGGGCTACGAGGAGAGGCTAAGAAAGAAGTATCCGGGCAAAACAGACGAGGAAATACAGGAGATATTGCTGACCTGTCCGTGGATAATACGCGACAGGGGTCCGTTGTTTTAAGTAGCTCCTCTTCAACCCCGGAGCGCATCCAGCACGTAGTCTTTGGGGAGTGTAGTTGAGGCGCACAGACGACAGAATTGCAGGCTTTGCAATGTTTTTTGCAAGCAAACACCCAGCCTAAGCGAGTAATGTTAAATACAAACAAAAAACAGCAGACTGATACACTATATCATTCTGCCGTTGGTTTCGAGCATAACAGATGTAGAATGCATACATGTCAAGAATAATTATTGTTCGTAAGTAAAACTCTATGGACTATGGAGGTGTATGAAGATGACAAGGGAACGCGCCTTAACACTGTGGCCGAAAGAGATAGTGGACAAAACCATAGAGCGGATTATGATGGAAATGCCGTGTCTAAAGGACCACTACAACCCGAAATACACAGAGGAGGACATATTGGACATGGAGTTAGAAATGAAACTCCTAATTCTCTAGGTGATACGGAGGACGTGCCGGAGCGTTTTCAGAGACCACATAAATATCTCCTTCATGTCCGTGTCCTAACGTTTTTTTGGACTCAACAATTAACCCAGCACCTATCCACCCATTTTTGCTCGGAGCTGGCATTGAGCCAAACAAAGATACTTTTTGGACGACACTAACAATAAAATCCTTTGAATCGAAAGAGAGGTTAATGAGAATGAAAGAAGAAAATTGGGATGAGCCGATTATATCGGAGGCAGGCGAGGCGTATTTGGCAAAGCTAAGGAAGAGATATCCGGGGAAGACGGACTCGGAAATAAGGGATATATTGGACATAGCTCAGCCGGGACTACAGCAGCACGACATCTGGCCGATATTTTAAGCGACACCTCTTCAACCCCTGAGCGCATCGAGCGCGTAGTCTAAGGTGAAGTTGAAACTTGGAACACGTATACATTATTTATTATTTCGACAAGCGCAAGGGAAAACTTTTGTCTGACACGGAAGATATGCCAGAACGCGGCAAGTTGTTTACCCCAACGCTAAAATTACCTATCATGTCTTCAATGGGAGGAACAGACAATGGTGACAGATTATCTGAAGGATTTAATCGAAGCGGAGAAAGAGTACGTGAGGCAGATAATCAGGAAGTCTCTGCCGAATATAAGACACCACTTTCCACCGGGGACAACAGACGAGGAGATAGTGGAATACATGCTGGCGATAAACATGGAAATCAAGTAGACTCCACCTCTTCAACCCCAGAGCGCATCGAGCGCGTAGTCAAAGATGAAGTTGAAACTTGGAACACGTATACATAATTTATTATTACGACAAGCGCAAGGAAAAACTTTTGTCTGACACGGAAGACATACCGGAGCGCGGCAAGCTGTTTGAACCAGCGCTTAAATTATCACCAATGTCTGCAACGGAGGGGAATAACGACGATGTACGATTTGCAGAAAGACCTAATAGGGCCGCCGAGCGACGAGGAAGTGAGGCAGAGAATCAGGGAGTCGCTACCGAATTTAAGACCCCAATTTCCACCGGAGATGACCGACGAGGGGATAGTGGAATACATGCTGTCGGTAGACAAGGAAATCAAGTAGACTCCACCTCTTCAACCCCAGAGCGCATCGAGCGCGTAGTCTTTCCTAGCGTAGTTAAGGCGCACAGACGACAGAGTTGCAGATTTTGCAATTATTTTTGCAAGCAAACGCTCTGCCTAAGCGACTAGCGTTAGATACACAAAAAAACAGCAGACCGATACATCGTATCAATCTGCGAAAATTTCATGGTGCCGAGGGGGGGGGTCGAACCCCCACGGGTGTTACCCCGGTGGATTTTGAGTCCACTGCGTCTGCCATTCCGCCACCCCGGCAATCTCGTTAATGAGCATTGGTAACTATAGCATTTTTGACTTTTCTCCGCAACTCTTACAATATGATGATATTACATAAATTTTTTCCCTATTGCCAACTCAGATAATGTTGTAATATATATTTTATTAGATGCAAATAATAGGGAGGCTGGAACCATGAAGGAGATCGTTCTTTCGCATTATACAGTCAAGGATATCGCACCTGCGCCGTGGAATGAGACATGGGACACTCTCGTCGCTTACGCCGAGAGGATGGCGCCGAAGCTGGCTCCTATGGATATCAAGCTCAAGCTATGCAAGGTCATTCTGGACGACATCACCGAAGATAATCTGATGATGGGCAACATGGTGACTATTGCCTCCGAAGATTTGAAGACTCCCGAGGCCCCGATAGAAAATGTACTTGGGCTTGCCCTCGATTTCTCGCAGTGCGACACATGCGTCACGCCGGATGGCGTCGGCTTCGCGTGCAGGACATTTAAGAATTTTGACGGCGACGACTGCCAAGCCCTGCCAGAAGAATTTTTCATGGAGGCGACTCTGCGCGTGGCGTTCAAGGCGCAGCATGACGGATGCGACGGCGCTCACTGCTCCACATGCGCGAGCGGATGCCACGACGAAGAGCTAGGCGAGCGCTGCGACTGCGGCGGCGAACATTAGGAGGGGCATTGATGACTTTCAGCGTAACGACTAAGACAGGCGACCGAGGGACGACGTCGCTCGGCAGCGGAGAGATCGTCAACAAGGACGACGCCCGCGTAATGCTCTATGGGACTATCGACGAGTGCCAGGCCGCCCTTGGGCTCGCGCGTTCCTTCTGCAAGAATGAGAGAACGGCGGGGGATATTTATTTCATAGAGGACTATCTGTTCGGCGTGATGGCATATTTCACTGAGTGCGAAGGCTATCCGACCCCGAACCCGCAGATACCTGACAATATGTCCTCGCGTATCATGGACAGTATAAAAGAGCCTAAGATATTTGTGCGCCCCGGGGATTCGCAGTGCGGCGCGGCGCTCCATCTCGCGCGCACGATCGCCCGCAGGGCCGAGAGGATAGCAACGCCGCTCTATCGAGAGAAGAAGGTCGAGGACGACGCTTTCAAATTTCTGAACAGGCTTTCGGACCTTATCTTTGTCATTTCACTGAAAGTAGACGAGGAAGAGAACGGCGCGAAGTAAAATTCTAAAGGTTAAAGAATTTTCAGAGGCATGAGTCCGCGGACTTATGCCTCTTTTATTTTGTACGTGTCAGAAAATTTTATGACTATCTCTAAGATTTTTGTTTCGCGTCGTCTTCGGCGAACCTTTTCCAGAAATTCTTGAGCCTTTCGGCTATGCGTATCTCCGAGCCAAGTTTACCGGGGCGGTAGAAGCGGCGGACTTCCGGCAGGTATGCCTGAGGAGTCCAGTGCGCGGGGAAGTCGTGCGGATAGACGTAGCCTTCGCCGTCGTTGCGGAGATGATAGGGGACTTCCATCAGGTCGCCCTTTTCTATAGCTTTAGTTGCCGCGTTGATAGCCAGATACGCGCTGTTGCTCTTCGGCGCGGAGGCGAGGTAGATGACGGCCTCGCTGAGTATGAGCGGAGCCTCGGGCATTCCGACCCTGTCTACGGCGGCCGCCGCGTTCTGCGCGACGACGAGCGCCATCGGGTCCGCTAGGCCAATATCCTCAGCCGCCAATATGCAGAGCCTGCGGCAGATGAAGCGCAGGTCGTCCCCGCCGGTCAGCATCCTTGCCAGCCAGTAGACGGCGGCGTCGGGGTCAGAACCTCTGATGCTTTTTATGAGCGCGGAGATGACGGCGTAGTGGTCGTTTGAGGCTCGGTCGTATCGCTGCGACGCTGTGCCCGTGCTTTCCGATACTATCTCCTCCGTGAGGGCGCTGCCGCCGCGAAGCGCGACAGCGGAGGCCGCGGTCTCGAGGCGCGTGAGCGACTGTCTCGCGTCGCCTCCGGCAAGCGCAGCTATCTTTCTCAGCACTTCATCATCAGCCGTCACGCCAAGCATCCCGAGTCCGCGCTCTTTATCGCCGAGGGCTCGTGAGAGCAGCGTGAAGAGGTCTTCTTCTTCGAGTGGCTTCAGCGTATAGACGACCATTCGAGACAGGAGCGTCTTGTTTATCTCAAACCACGGATTTTCCGTCGTCGTTCCGACGAGGATTATGTCGCCGACCTCGACGGCCGGGAGCAGGGCATTCTGCTGTTTCGAGTTGAAGTGATATATTTCATCGACAAAGGCCACCGCCGAGCGACCTGATATTCTTTTGAGCTCCTTGGCGCGTTCTACGAGCGTGCGGAGAGTTTCGACCTTCGCGCTGACTGCGTTTATCTCCAGCAGTTCACGGCCCGTGGTCTTCGCCATAATTCGGACAAGCGTAGTCTTCCCCACGCCCGGAGGCCCGTAGAGGATGCAGCTTGGGACCTTGCCGCCCTCCAGCATGACACGCAGAGGCTTGCTTGGGCCAAGTATATGCTGCTGTCCGGCATAGTCGTCCAATGAGCTCGGGCGCATTCTTTCGGCGAGAGGGACTTCGAACACACCTGGCGTTTGGTTATCTTCGTTCTGGGTGTCGAAAAGGCTTCTCTCTTTTGTCATATTTTCGCGAATATTTTCCTTTCAAGAAATCTCATTATATCGAGAGAATTCTTAGGGGCTTTGATTGGGTCGGAGGCTTCCGTAACTATCTTCGTCATCGGATAGCGGGCGGCGAGGTATTCTTCAGCTATCTCGCAGACGGGACGCCCCATCGCGGATATTCCGAACGACGAGGAATTTTTCCAGTCGCTCGGAGAGAATATCGCGTCCGGCGATATCATTATAGCTCCGATCGCCAGCGCGGCGGCGCGTGAAAGCCAGCTGTCCAGCGTCGGCGACGTGCTGTCGGGAAGCTCTATCGTCAGGCGGTAGGCCCCGTTGAGCCATTTGTCCCCACGCTTGGAGTGTACCTCGTGATATTCCCACGGGACTAATGGAGTGGGGTCATCCAGCCCAGCAACAAGGTCTGTAAGTTTTGGATATGACGCGTCGGTCCATACGTTCCATTCTGGCATTTCCCGCTGGACGAGCACTGCGCGTACACCCGCGCGGCGCGCGCACTGCACGTCGTATAAGAAGTCCCCTATCGCCACGCATTCGCAAGCAGGCGCGCCGATGGCTTCAGCGGCGAGCAGGAACGCCCGTGGGTCGGGCTTCATAAATTTGGAGTTGTCCCTATTGAATACCGTCTTTGGAAGTTTTATACCGGCAGTCTGCGCGGCCAGCTCTATCGACTCGGCACAGTTTCTGGATACGATGCAGTATGGTATTTTTTTGCCGTCCAGCCACTTCAAGAGCTCTTTAGCTCCTGGGACAGGCGCGGCCTTCTCCGCTCCGTGCATCTCGATGTCTCGGAGGTCTTTCATGAGAGATTTTCTATCTGAGGGGGAAAGAGCGCCGGCTTCTTCCAACAGCATCGCTTTGCGACCGCCGTAATAGCGCTCTCTGATGCCTGAGAAATCTAATTTTGTCTCGGCGAGGACCCCGTCCCAATCAAGGATGAAGCCAGCCGACTCTGCCGGATGCCAGAACGGTCTTTCTATACTCATTTCTATCTCCTGTTGTATCTTCTATTGAAATCTTTGCACAAAAATCCCCGCAAAGCCGTGTACGGAAGGTCTTGACCCGCTCCTGAAACAGGATTAAGAACCTCTTCTATCACGCTTGGTCAGCCGCGAAGGCTTCCGCCGCAGATAAAACCAGATTCTGCCGGGGTAATGTGTTGGCTCAAGACACAAGCCGTATTCCACGAGCTCCGCAGGGTAACTTTTTAAGTATGTATCTAATTATATCTTCCGGTACAAAAATAGCAAGGGTAAGCGGCTTATGCTAATGCCCGCTCCAACCTATGCCCTCCAGTCCTTCGCGCACATTGTCGCATATCCATAGCCCGACCTCCGCAGAGCGCAGCATCTCCCTGTCGCCGTCGAGGGCCTCGAGTATCTCGTCGAGGTCGAGCGTGTATTCGCCGTTATCGGTAATGTGGCGATACACCCAATGTATCTCGGGCGAACCCATGATGAGCGTCATCACGCTCGTTGGGATATCCCCCAGCGGCGGGCGGTCGACGCTTGAATATTCAAACGTCGCGGTCGTCTTCGTGCCGACGCCCACTTTTGATTTTATCTCAAGCCCCCCGCCGCAGAGTTCCGCGGACTGTTTGAGGAACGGCAGTCCCATGCCGACCTTGCGCGTCGTGCGCGTGGTCGTGAACGGGTCGGTAACTTTCGCTATAAACTCCTCCGTCATACCCTTGCCGTCGTCCTGCACCGAGAATAACAGCAAGTCCTCGGCTACACTCTCCTTTACCGTCACGACAACATTCTTTGCGTCGGCCCTTACGCTGTTTTCGGCGATATCAAGAACATGTGCGGATAGATCCTCAAGCATAAAATTGTCCCCCTGCGCGTTATTTACTTGGCTCATTTCATAGTATAATCTGTGCGGGGCCGCGTGTCAGCCCTTAAACAAAAAAGGCTTTGCGAAGGGAGATGCACCGTTTGGCGAATATCGCAGTACATGGCCATTTTTATCAGCCTCCCCGCGAAGACCCGTGGCTTGGAAAAGTCATGAAAGACCCCTCGGCGGAACCGTACCACGACTGGAACGAACGTGTTTACGCCGAATGCTACCTCCCCAACT
>JAUNSQ010000049.1:8145-9298 GCA_030539135.1 Synergistaceae bacterium
ACTCTTGCGCGCGCATCTTAGGCTCGGACGGACGCATCGCGTCCTCCGTCAACAATTATAAATATCTCAGCTTCAACTTCGGCCCTACGCTCCACAAGTGGATAGAGGCGAACGACTCCGCGCTGAACGCGGCGATAACTCAGAACGGAGGCCGCGCGCTCGCGCAGTGCTACAACCACATGATAATGCCGCTTGCCTGCGCGCGCGACAAGACGACTCAGACCATCTGGGGCATCCGCGACTTCGAGTACCGCTATGGGAGAAAGCCGCGCGGCATTTGGCTGCCGGAGACGGCGGTGGACACCGAGACACTTGAAGTCCTCGCGGCCAATGGAATAAAATTCACGATACTAGCGCAGAGCCAGTGCGCCGCGGTGGAAGAGGACGGCGAATGGCGCGACGCGAGCGGCGGGTTTGACGTGACGCTGCCCTACAGGTGCGCACTGTCGTCTGGGAATACGATAGATGTCATGTTCTATCACGGATGGCTCGCTCACGATATCGCGTTCGGAAAGCTGCTCGATAATGGCGATATCTTCTACGATTCGCTGATGTCGGCCACGGGCGCGATGACCGACGATCACCTGCTGGTCGTGGCCACTGACGGCGAAACTTACGGCCATCATCATAAATTTGGAGAGATGGCGCTCGCGAGGCTCTTTGAGCGTATCAGCACGGACGGCAAAACTAAGACGCCGTCTATCGAAGAATTCCTCGAAGCTCACCCGCCGAAAAATTTCTGCAGGACAAAAGAGAACACATCATGGTCGTGCGCGCATGGCGTGGAACGCTGGCGCTCCGACTGCGGATGCCGCACGGGAGGCAAGGACAGTTGGAACCAAGCGTGGCGGGCTCCGCTGCGCGAGGCCCTCGACGACCTGCGCGATAGGATAGACGAGATATACGACAGGCACATATCCGTGATGGCTGACCCGTGGAAGCTCCGGGACGAGGCGATAGAGATATACCTCTTTGCTCCGGCTGACGATGAAACGAGATATGATTTCATCCGCGAGCGCTTCGGCGACGTCGACCGCGCGGAAGCTGACAGGGTCCTGTCGCTCATAGAGGCGGAGCGTATGCGGATGTTCATGTACACGTCCTGTGGGTGGTTCTTTAACGATATCGGCGGGGTGGAGACACAACAGGTCAT
>JAUNSQ010000049.1:9308-9726 GCA_030539135.1 Synergistaceae bacterium
CTTCGCGCCGCGGAACTCGCTGGCAGGGCCGCCGACATAGACCTTGTCTCGGATTTGATAAACGGGCTCAGAAAGGCGAAGGGCAACACGATACGAGTGCCCGACGCGGGTCTTGCGGCTGAAAAGATTTTCGCGCGGCATAAGATGCGCGATGTAAAAGACACGTCTAATAACGAAAATGATATCGCACTTGAACGCGAAGAGATTTTTGGGAACGCAACATACAGAGGAGGAAACAGCATGGCAGTCATGAATTACGGCAACAATCTGGCCACGTCGCTGCTCACGACGCTTGAGCGCGACCCTGCATTCCGAAACATCGCGTATTTTTCTATGGAGATAGCGCTCACGCCGGAGATACCGACATATTCTGGAGGGCTCGGCGTGCTCGCTGGAGACATCCTCAAGAGCGCGGCCG
>JAUNSQ010000050.1 GCA_030539135.1 Synergistaceae bacterium
AGCACGACGTTGGGTACATGTCGCAGAAGTTCAGCCTCTACCCGGATCTGACCGTCATGGAAAACCTCAACTTTTATTCGGGGCTTTACGGACTCACCGGAGCGGAGAAGAGCAAACGTATAGACCAGATGCTGGCGTTGGCCGGACTGGTCGGCCGCGAGAACGAACTCACGGGCGTCCTGTCGGGCGGATGGCGTCAAAGGCTTGCGCTGGGGTGCTCTATACTCCACAAACCGAAGATGCTCTTCCTTGACGAGCCGACCAGCGGCGTCGACCCAAAGGCGCGGAGGCTGTTCTGGGATATAATATACGACTTGGCAGCGGACGGCACGACAATAATGGTCACGACGCACTTCATGGACGAAGCGGAGCACTGCGACAAGGTCGCGTTTATATACTTTGGTGCCTTGATAGCCGACGACGCGCCGCTTAACCTCAAGAAATGCATCCCTGGCAAACTGTACGAGATAGCGTCGCAGGATGGGATGCGCCTGTTGGCACGGATACAGGGCGGTGAGATAGGCCCTGTTATAGATTCGTACTTCCACGGAGAAAAGCTGCACGTGATAGTAGCCAACGACAGGGACATAACGTCGGAGCCGATATTCAAAGACGCGCGGCTTACGCAGATGGTTCCTTCAATGGAAGACGTATTCGCGTATCTTGTCAAATCCGAATCTGGAAAAGCCATGGAGGGCGGCCGCATATCCGGTTCCGGACAGGCGACGATAAAAATGGACAATACATCGGGGACAAGCCCCGCGAAAGAGTGATGCCGCATGATAAAAGCTGATAGACTCCGCGCCCTTGTGGTAAAAGAATTCATACAGGTCTGGCGCGACAAGATAACGCTTGCCATACTGATATTCATGCCTGTGGCTCAGCTGCTCATATTCGGCTTCGCCATCAACATGGATATCAAACACGTCACGACGGCGATATTCGACCAGTCGCGCAGCCAAGAGAGCCGCGAGATGATAAGCGGCTTTACTGCCAGCAAATACTTTGATATCGTCCTCTACGCAAAGAACACGCAGGAAGTCAACAACGCGATAGAAAAAGGCAGGGCCAAAGTAGGCCTGATATTCCCCGCAAACTACGCTAAAGAACTCAGGAGTGGGCGTCAGGCGCAGGTGCAGGTCATCATCGACGCCACCGACAACCTGTCGGCGTCCTCGGCTATCGCGGCCGCGCAGACGCTTGGCATCCTCAAGTCTCAGGAGGTGACGACGGCGAAATTCAGGCAGCTTGGCTTCTCAGTCCCGCCACAGGCGATAGACATGCGCATACGTTTGTGGTACAACCCGGACTTCACGACGTCATGGTACATAGTGCCGGGCATCATGGGGCTGCTGCTCACGCTCACGCTCATCACGATGATGGCCATGGCCATCGTCCGAGAGAGCGAACAGGGCACGCTGGAGCAGCTGCTCGTCACGCCGATGCACGCTTGGGAGCTCCTGCTCAGCAAGATTGTCCCATATATCGTGATCGGCTATATCCAAGTCATAATTTCTATCGCGATAGGCATGTGGGTCTTCAAAATGCCCTTCCTCGGCAGCATGTCGCTGTTCTTCTTCCTGACGTTCTTCTATGTCGTCGCGAACCTTTCGTTTGGGATAATGATATCGACCTTCGCGCAGAACCAGATGCAGGCGCTACAGCTCTCAATATTCATCATACTGCCCAGCGTCCTGCTCTCGGGTTTTGTCTTCCCGCTGGAGGCGATGCCCAGGGGGTTTAGGTACCTCGGCGAATGCTTCCCGATAACATATTTCATAAGGCTGTCGCGCCAGATAATACTCAAAGGCGGCGGAATGGAATACGTATGGAAGGACGCGCTGGCGCTCTGCGTGTATATCGCGCTTATGTTCTCCAGCAGCATTGAGATGTTCAAGAAGAGGTTCGTGCCATAGACCTAGGCGCATCGATTCGCGCTATAAAACGATTATATTTTGGAGGTATGCCCTATGGAATATAAAAATTTGAAAATAATACTGACGGCCGTGACCATGCTCATGCTCTCGTCATCAGCCGTATACGCGTTCGTTGCGAACGCGCCCGCTGTCGCCAATATCGACCCGGCGCTAAACGCGCTCGTCGAGCAGGCCAAACAGAACAATCCGCTGATAAGCGCCGCGCAGCAGCGTGTCAAAAAGGCTGAGGCCGAACTCTCAGAGGCGAAGGCGAATATGGGCCCGAAGGCGGGAGTAGCGGCGGGAGCGCTTTGGCAGAAAGACGCGGTATCCGTGACGCTCCCAATGGTCGGTTCCATTCCGCTGATATCTAAGAACGTCTATGGCACGGCGGTAGGGTTCATACAGACCATCTATGCCGGAGGCTCTCTCTACGCCATGCAGCAGGCATCGGAGCTTGCTCTTGACGCGGCGAAAGCCGAGGGGAGCAGGGTAGAGCAGAGCGTCGTCAACGCGGTGCGCACGGCGTATTTCAACAGACGCCGCGCCGAGGAGAAGGAGAAGGTCGCGCTTGAGGCCGTAACATTGACGAAGGACCACCTCGGCCGCGCTGAGAAACTCTTTAAATCAGGCGTCATCGCTAAAAGCGACGTGCTGCGCACGAAGGTCGCCGTCGCTCAGTCCGAGATGGACCACATAAAGGCCGCGAACGCCGTGCAGATCACGCTGTCAGCGCTGGAACGCGCCGTCGGAGCTCCCATAGACCCGGCGAAACTTGAGAACGACAAGGTAAGGCGCGTCGTAAAGACACTGCGCAACATAAGGCCGCAGCATGATTATATCGCGGAGGCATACGAAAACCGCGCGGAGCTCAAGATGTACGACCTTCTGAGCCGTCAGGCGGGAAAGGTTGCGCGGGCCGCGCAGGGACAGCAACTTCCGCAGATAGTTGGAGTTGGCATGTACACCAACGTGGACGACACATTCTTCCCAAGCGGGAAAGAAGAGTGGCGTCTCGGTTTGGCCGCGTACTGGACGATATTCGACAGCGGACGCATCTCTGCGAAGACCAGACAGGCGAAGGCTCAGGCCAGCGAACTGCTCTATAAATTAGACGATATGAAAAATGTCATAAAGATGGAAGTTACACAAGCTGAGCTTAATCTGCGCTCTGCCGAGGCTCGCCTTATCGTCGCCGAACGTCGGGAGACCGAGGCAAAAGAGGACTACCGCATCTCGGTAAAGAGATATGAGGCCGGAGTCGGCACAAACCTAGATATGCTCGACGCGCGCCTCGCGCTCACATCGAGCCGCACGGAACTTGTCGACGCGCTGTACGATATCGATATTGCGTGGTCGGATCTTGTATTTGCCGTAGGGCACTAAAATAAATCGGCAGGAATACGCGCCGTATGCTTCGCAACATTTGAGAGAGCCGCTTCAACGTACCATGAGTACGCTTTCAGCGACTCTCTCTGTATGTTGCATCGTATCCAGCACGTATTCCTGCCGATTTTTTGTTTAAGCACACTAAAAGTCTGTTTGAAGATTATTCAACGGTGTACCTTTTGCTGTGATTTAAAATCTAAAGTTAGCGTGACCGTCTGTCAATCTTTTATGTACATCATTTCCCAATAGAGTCAAGCGCTTCGTTAGACAGTTCGTCAGCCCTTGCGTTCTGCTCGCGCGGGACCCATTCGAGCGTTACGTCCATGCCTTCCATTAGTCGCCATGCCTCTTCCGCGAGCTTACGGAGGTGCGGCAGTTTGATCTTCCACTGCTTTGATACCTGCGAGACGACCAGCTTGCTGTCGCCGTATATCTTCAGCTGTTTCGCGCCTTTTTCACGGGCGGCTGTGAGCAGCAGGATGAGCGCGCCGTATTCGGCCTCGTTGTTGGTCTTTGTGCCGAGGAAACGCGCCGTCTCCCATATCACGCTGCCGCTGTCGTCAATAAGATATGCCCCCGCCCCCGCGTTGCCGGGGTTGCCGCGCGAAGCGCCGTCGAAATGTCCTTCCATAGATATCCCTCGCTTGTCGGATGATACTCAAATCAGTTAGTATTATACTGTATCATACAGTAAATGAGGTGGTCGCATGGCATCGACGAAGAAGACGAACGCGGTAAGGATAATGGAAGGGGCAAATGTCCCGTTTGAGCTTATTGAGTACGATATAGACGAAGAAGCTCTCTCCGCGGAGGACGCCGCTGCGAAGACGAATATCCCCGAGGAACAGACTTTCAAGACCCTCTGCGCGCGCGGCGATAAGACGGGGGTACTGATGGTGTGCGTGCCGGCTGGGCGCGAGTTGGATTTCAAGAAACTTGCGTCGCTGAGCGGCAATAAAAGCGTCGAACTTGTACATCTTAAAGAGGTCAACGGGCTTACTGGCTATATCCGAGGGGGCTGTTCACCGCTCGGCACGAAGAAAAAATATCCCGTCTATATCGACGAGACCGCGATACTGTTCGATTTCATAACGGTCAACGCAGGCCATCGCGGATTGCTGTTCAAGCTAAACCCTGAGGATCTGATAAAGGTAACGGAAGCTAAGTACGGGGATGTGTTGAGGCCGTAGTAAGTTGATCGGAAAGTTATTCTTGATATTTCTTGTTTCACCGCAGTTGGTCTCTTTCCTGTCTGCCCGCAGTGGGTCTATGCGGGCTGGAGTGTCTTTGATCTTAGTACCTTAACAGTACCTTGAACTGCATTTGGCTGTTGAGGCTGGACATGTAAGAATAGAAATATACAACGCGTGGGTTAATTAGAACAACCCTGCCCAATAGCCGAAGACGTCGAACAGAAGCATTGCTCCCATAAGCAGCAGCACGGCGCCGGATATCATTTTGATTTGCTTGCCGTGCCTCTTGAGCCACTGGAATACCCCTTTGATGTTCGTGAAGAAAATTGCCGCTAAAATGTATGGTATGCCTAGTCCCATTGAGAAGACGAAGAGGTAAAACACACCGCGGGCAACGGTACTTGTGTTCCCCGCGAGCATAAGCGCTGACCCGAGGAACGGCCCGAGGCACGGAGTCCAGCCGAGCGAGAACGCGGCCCCGAACATTACCGCGCCGATAAATCCGCCCTGTTTGTCCTTCATGTCGAATTTCTTTTCCACATCTAGAAATCCAATTTTGAATACGCCGAGGAAGTGCAGTCCGAAAAGCATAATTACAGCTCCGCTGACGCGCTGTAGCAATAGTCTGTGGGCGTTGAGCAATGAGCCTATCGCTGTTGCCGAGGCTCCGAGAGCCATGAATATTATAGTAAATCCGCAGACGAAGCCTACGGTGTTTATTACGCTAGCTCTGCGTCCGTTCTCCGTCTCAGCCGCCAGATACATAAGGTATATTGGCAGCATTGGAAGCATGCAAGGCGATATAAAAGCCAAAAGTCCTTCCAAAAAGAGGAGGGGCAGGCTTGCCTCCATATTATTTTGCCTCGCTTACCATCTTCATGACGGTCTCCATCGTCGTTCCGCCTACGAGCTGGCCGCTCACCATGCCGTTCGCGTCGATGATGAAAGTCGAGGGCAGATAACGGACGTCGAACGCCTCGGCAGCCTTGCCCTCCGTGTCAAGCAGGACATGCATCCCGTATTTGTTCTTGGAGATAAAGCTTTTGACTTTCTTTTTTGTCTCCCGCGCCCCGTCTGTCATGTTCACTGCGAGCAGCACGGCGTCTTTTGATTTCTTGAACGCCTTGTCTATCTCGTTGAACTCAGGCATCTCGCCCCTGCAGGGAGGGCACCATGTGGCCCAGAAGTTGAGCACTACGACCTTACCCTTGAAGTCGGCCAGCGAAACATTTTTGCCGCTGAGGTCTGAGAGTGTAAAATTCGCCGTCTTTGCGCCGTTTTCGAGAGCGTAAGCGGAGGCTGTGAATATGCACATCAATGTTAGAGATAGAAACAGTATTGATAAAACCATAAATCTTTTCATGACTCGCGACACCCCATATATTTGTTATGTTGTTATGTGTAATTTATAATCCTTATTACCAAGGAAATTTTATAAAGAAGGGAGTCGCGAGGCCTGAGTTATACGGCCTATTTTGGGCTAAGTAAGTCGGTATCTGTTGATATTTATGTAAATTTACGTATGCAAAGCGTATCGTGAAATGGCGATGCCGATCGTTGGGATGCTACAGCCCCAGCGTGATGGATGCCGTGATTATCATTCCGACGCCGACCCATTGTACGGAGGTGAGCCTGTCTTTTAAGACGAAGTGTCCGAAAAGCGCGGCCATGAACGGGCTGGTCGAAGTGACGGCAGTGACGACTGCAACGGGCATTGTAGTCAAACATATCGTGTTGAGCACCGAACCGAGCCATAAACCGATTATCGGCGCGGCGAGGAAATATATGTATGTCTGTTTATGGAGCTGTTTAAATGGAACGATGTGAGCTGGGAACGTCCTAGCGGTGACGAGGCGGCTGCCCCATGCGAGTATGGCAAATATGACCGCGCGGTAGAACGTCAGCTCCACGGCGCTGATGCCGCTGTCAATGATAGCCAGCTTCATGAATGGCGCGCTCAGCGCCCACGCGATCGCGGCTCCAATGGCGATTGCAAATCCCTTTATCAGCCGTTTTGCGCTAAGTTTCTCTTTCTCAGTGGCGGAGGGCTGCGCTGCGACGTCCTTATGCGCTCCGAAATGAAGCAGCAGCAGTCCAACAGCGACCATGACAATGTTTATCAGCAGCCGCAGCGATAACTCCTCATCAAGTATCATCCAAGATGTGAAGGCCGTGAGAACGGGATACGAGTTTGAGATAGGGATGCCCATGCTGATGCCTATCTCTTTTATGCCCGTGAAATACAGGACGTCGCCTACAATGTATGTGAGAAAGACGTTAATCAAGAGCCACAACAGCGCCCTGTACGACGCGAGCGGGGCGATATGCCCCTGAGAATAGATTAGAGCCGCGATAGTCGATACGATTAGGAAAGAGACAGCACGGAGAGGATTTACTTCATTCGCCGTGCATTTGGAAATGGCGAGGCCGCGCGAGATCATGATAGGCGACGCTGCCCACAACGTAGCTATGACGAAACATAAAAGCAAACCCCACAACGGCATAAAAATTTCCCCCACGAAATAGTATGGACAATGCGTCTATTCTACTACCTTGCCGGATCAAAAGCGAAGTAAAATACGTATCCTTTTTGTCCAACTCAGTTGACTGGCGCTCTTCTGCGTAATACAATGTACTACACAGAATGAGGTGATAATAAATGGCTATCTCTCTGAGGCTGAACGACGAAGATACCACGCTTTTCAAGAAATACGCCGAGATACACGGCATGAGCATTTCAGAACTTATCCGCCAGTCGGTTCTTGAACGAATTGAAGATGAATATGATTTGAAGGCCTATGAAAAAGCTATGGCGGAATATAGAAAAAATCCCGAGACCTATTCACACGAGGACGTCGCGAGGATGATCGCGCTTAATGAAATATAAAGTTAATTATACTTCGCAAGCAGTTAAGCAATTGTTAAAGCTCGATAGATATACAAGAAAACTTATCTATGCGTGGATAGATAAGAATTTGCAAGACTGTGAAAATCCCAGACTGCACGGGAAGCCTCTAACTGCTAATCACAGCGGGCAATGGCGTTATCGTGTAGGCGATTATCGCCTTATAGCGGAGATAGAAGATGATAAGATCATTATCCTTGTCATGAGCGTCGGGCACCGCAAAGAAATATATGGATAATCTATACGAAAGCCCCGTCTTGGATGCGCCGATTGCGCTCCGAGACGGGGCTTTAAATATCGCAAGTTACAAAATTTGCGCTAAGAAATCTGCGCTCTTACTTACCCAAGATACGCGAGCAGTATACCTCCTGCGAGTACCGACCCTATCTGGCCTGCGACGTTCGCGCCGACCGCGTGCATGAGCAGATGGTTCGTCGGGTTAGCTTTCAAACCCATCTTCTGTATTGTTCGCGCCGACATAGGAAAGGCCGAGATACCGGCTGCGCCGACCATCGGGTTTATCCTCTTCTCCTTGGGGAGGAAGATATTCAAGACTTTTGCTGTGATGACGCCGCCCGCCGTATCAAGCACGAACGCCACAAGCCCCATGGCGATGATGATTAGCGTGCTTGTATTGACGAATTTTTCTCCCGTCATCGTCGCGGAAATTGAGAAGCCAAGCAATATCGTAACGATGTTTGCCATCTCGTTCTGAGCCGCCTGTGATAACCTCTCCGTCACTCCGCTTTCGCGCAGGAGGTTGCCGAACATGACGAAGCCGAGAAGTGCTACGGATGCGGGCGCGATTATACCTCCGATTATCGTGATCGCTATCGGGAAGATAATGCGAGCTAGGCGCGTAACGGGCTTCGTCGCCGGGGGCATCTTCATCATGCGCTCCTTCTTCGTCGTGAGAGCCATGATGACCGGCGGCTGGATGAGCGGTACGAGCGCCATATAAGTGTACGCGGCAACTGATATCGGCCCCAGCAGATGAGGCGCGAACCGCGTGGAGACGTAGATAGAAGTCGGACCGTCAGCCGCGCCGATGATACCTATCGAGGCCGCCTCGTAAATGTTAAATCCGAAGAACAGCGCTATCCCCATCGTGAGGAATATCCCCGCCTGCGCGGTGAGCCCGAACAAAAATACCTTCGGGTTGGCGAGCAGTGGGCCGAAGTCGCACATCGCGCCGACCGCGATAAGTATCAGAAGCGGCAGTATCTCGGTCGCAATCCCCATGCGGAACAGCATAGATAGCGCCCCTTCCACCACCTTGCCCCCTGCAATTTGATCCAGAGCTGATGAAAGCGGAAGGTTCACCAGTATCGTGCCGAACCCCATAGGAAGCAGCAAGTTCGGCTCGAAGTCGTGCTTGATGGCGAGATACAGCAGAAGGGCTCCAACTCCCATCATGACCATATTCTGCCAAGTTACGGCCTCAACTAGATTTGCAAATAGCTCCAACAAATACACCTCCGGGTGTTGTTTTAAACGCTGTCATGAATTCTAAATGCGAATATCTTAGCACATAACGGTCGTTCTGCCGATTGTTCGCAGGGCGGTGAATATTGTTGTTCCGCCTCTTTCCCTATTGCTAAACTACTGCTCCACCATTGCTCATTAATACTAAATAACCTTTCATCTATTGCTCAACCATGCTCCACCATCGCGCAACGATTACTACTCAAATTCCTTGCAATGACTATGACTGCATAGTATAATTTAGTATTGATAATTGTAATTCCCTTACTGGAGGTCTGTGCTGTGGCTGAAGATAGAAACTTTGTAGAAATACAAGACGACGCCGAAGAAATTTCATTGCTCGATATACTTTTGATAATCGCCGAGGGCAAAGGGCTGATATTAAAAACGATTGCCGCTTTTGTCGTTGTTGGGCTTGCTTATGCACTGTTCTTTACGACCCCCCAGTATTCCGCGACCATGCAGATGCTACCTCTAATAGCTCTGAACCCGACTCCTGAAGTCGTCACCATGTCTGTGCCGGCTAATCTCGTCTCCGGAATAGTGCAGAGCGATAGGACTTACGATGGCGTCATAGATAAATTGAACTTAATGGAGCGCGATGGAAAGACTATCGACAGAAATGCGGCGCGCAGAGATTTAAAGAAAGCAATAAAGGTAGAGATTGGCGGAGAGGGTATCGTAACTGTTAACGCAAAAGATGAATCTCCTAAAATGGTCGTAGATATCCTAAACACAGTATACAGCGAATCCGCCTCGGCGT
>JAUNSQ010000051.1 GCA_030539135.1 Synergistaceae bacterium
CTTCTTCCACGCCTTCGCTTTTTCTCTTTCCCTTTTTCTCTTGTCATGGTGCGCGTTGCGCTGTCTTCATTCGTCGGAAACCGACCTGGTCGGAAGCGCAACAGGAGGAAGTATATAACGCCTTCGATTTTTCGTCAAGCACTTTTTTGAACTTTTTTCGAAGAATTTTTCACTGAACACCCGGCCTGGTGCAAACATGTTTTTCCGCGCATATATGCGTTTATAAACACCCGCAAACATCTTCTTTGAAAATATGACAACTCCAAACGTCAAAAATTTGATGAAAAATTATTTTTTCAGCGCGTATTGGTACAAATTTTTGAGGTGGCAGGTCAGTTGCCCCTGAACATAAAGAATACCGCGCCGACCATGCAGCACGAGGCCCACAGGTAGTTTGCCGAGAGCTTTTCTTTCATTACTATCACCGAGAAGCCCGCGAAGATGGTCATGGTTATGACCTCTTGGATTATCTTTAGCTGCGGCAGCGTATAGACTTGATTCCCCAGCCTGTTCGCGGGAACTTGGAAGCAGTATTCAAAGAACGCTATCCCCCAGCTGACGAGTATCGCAAACAGCAGCGGCTTGGAGCCAAGATGTTTGAGGTGCCCGTACCACGCGTACGTCATGAATATGTTTGATATAAGAAGCAGCATTATCGGATAGGCAAATCTTGCCATGTATATCCCTCCCTGAAAATTTCCGCGTGGATTATATACCCATTTCTAAACGACGGGCAAAAACTTCCACAACTTTAACAGTTTATGATATTCTTCTTATATAAATGTAACGTTGCCCGTATTTGTACGTTCAGATAAATTCGTGAAGGGGGATGTAATTTTATGGGTTCCAATATCATCGTAACATCCATCGTCATCATCTATCTCATGCTTATGCTTTTCATCGGGTGGTATTCTTCCACGAAGGTATCCACCAACGTCGACTTTATGGTAGCGGGACGCAGGCTTGGTCCGGTGCTCATGGCGGGCACGCTGGCGGCCACGGAGATCGGCGGGGGAAGTTCGCTCGGCGTCGTACAGCAAGGGATGGGGAAGTTCGGCATCAGCTCTTCCTGGTACATTATCACTATGGGCTTCGCCTTTGCGATCCTCACGTTCATGGCTCCTAAGTTTCGCGAGGCGACGGTCAAGACAGTCCCAGAATATTTCCGACGCCGTTACGGCAAGTTCCCAGGAATCATAACGGCGGTCATTATGCTTCTGCCGCTCATCGGCCTCACGGCCGGACAGTTCATCGCATCGGCGGTCATCCTATCGACGATGCTGAACATAGAATACTCCGCGGCCGTCGTCGTAGTCAGCGTAGTGGTAACTGTCTATTCCGTCATGGGCGGGCTATGGAGCGTAACTCTCACGGATTTTGTGCAAGTCTTCCTGATAATCTTCGGCATGATGGCGGCTCTGCCATTCTCAATCAACATGGCGGGAGGATGGGATAATGTCGTCGCGAACGTACCGCCTGAGACCTTTAATATGTTTAAGGGATATGACACGATGGGGGTCCTCTCACTGACTATCATGTATCTCGCGACGTTCACGGTAGGGCAGGAGGCCGTGTCGCGCTACTACGCGGCAAGGGACGGGCGGGCCGCCAGATACGGGTCTATACTCGCGGCGCTCATCAACTTTATCTATGCGTTTATACCTGCGGTGATGGGGATCATAGTTCTCGCCCTTATAAATATAGGCAAATTCGACGCGGGACTCTTCGCGAACGTCGGCACGAGATACGCACTGCCCGTACTCGCGATGAACGCGATGCCGCCTATAGTCTGCGGACTTCTCTTCTCCGGCGTCATCTCGGCTACCATGTCCAGCGCGGACTCCGACCTTCTTGGCGCCGGCTCGATATTCGCCAACGATATCTACCGCGCCGTTATCAAGCCTGAAGCCTCGGACCACGAGGTCATGTGGGTAACAAAGATCACTATGGCCGTCGTCGGCGTCGCGTCGCTGCTCGTGGCTATGTTCAACACCAAGGACATCATCACGATACTCATGTTCGCGTTTACGCTTCGCGCCGCCGGAGCCTTCTTCCCATACGTCCTCGGACACTATTGGAAGAAAGCCTCCGCAGCCGGAACGATCGCGTCGCTCATCGCGGGGACGGTCGTCGTCCTATACCTCGACCACGTGTCGAAAGGGATGCTCTTTGGCATGAAGTTTAACCAGTCCATCATCCCAGGGCTTGCCGCCGGTCTGATTTTCTTCGTAGCGTTCTCATATATCATGCCGCCGAAGAAAGAGACGACAGAGCTGGAGTACGAAGCGGATTAAAAAACTATGCGCCAGAAAGACGTCAGCCCTTATCGCCGTTTTCGCGTGGCGTCTTTGTCGGTCGGATATCGCGCCGCTCATGCGCGTCTTTCTCGTTTCGCTTTATACGCCCAGTCTTCGGGTCGATATCAAGCATCTCCGCGACTTCGTTTGACAGTTTCGCGATGACTGGCATCAGCCTAGAACCTCCTCCATTATCACCGCCGTCTCGCTGGCGTAGCGCGATATGCCGCCGAGAAGCGTTTCTGTCTTTCTCTTAAGCTCCGCGGCAAAATTCTCGTCGTCAATACCCGGGAGGTTCACGCGGACATTATATGCCGCAGCCCTGCCTACGGCCTCTGCAAGCAGCGCGGCAACCCCCGCGTCGCTCGCGGCACTTCGATTGCCAAACTTGGCGGCGACAACAGCCAACTCCGCGAGGTCAGCGCAGGCTTCGAGCATCCGCAGCGGCACGGAGGCAGTCACTTTCGAGGCGTCGGACATCGCCATCCGGCGAGCCTCCTTTTCCTCGCCCGTACCCTTCGGCAGACGAAGCGCGTCCATATAATTATTGAAGGCCGCCACATCCTCGTCTATCAGCTCCATAAATTTCACGCGCAGGAGTTCGCTCTTTCTGAGCGTCTCTTCCATGACGGGCTGGCTGTCTTTATATCTCTCGCGGCCAACCGTCAGGTTGGCGACCATCGAGACAAGCCCAGCGCCCATCGACGCGCAGAGGGCGGCCGAGCTTCCGCCGCCCGGCGTGGCCGTTCCCGCTGCGAGCTGGTCGCCGAAAGATTTAATGGCTATATCCTTAAATGCCATAGCGCATTCCTCCAAAATTCTCTTCTTAATATATAGAAAAGGCGGACTTTCGTCCGCCGCTTCGTGTTTTTATCAGCGCGGTCTGTCTTTAGAACAGTCCGCTGATGACTCCGTTCTCGTCCACATCAATGTTGCACGCGGCGGGACGCTTCGGTAGTCCTGGCATCGTCATTATCGTGCCTGTGATGGGAATGATGAACCCGGCTCCGGCTGAAAGCCTGACTTCGCGGACCGTAAGCGTGTAGTCAGTTGGGCGCCCGATCTTCGTCGGATCGTCGGACAGTGACGCCTGGGTCTTCGCCATGCAGACAAGGAGGTCATCCTTGCCAAGCTCATGTATCTGCTGGAGGTCTTTGATCGCTTTATCGGTGAAGTTCACGCCGTCCGCGCCGTATATCTTCGTGGCGATGGTCGTTATCTTCTCCTTCGGGCTTAGCTTCGTATCGTAGAGGAAGTGGAAGTCGTTAGGCTTCTCGCAGGATTCGATGACGGCGTTCGCCATCTCTATGCCGCCCTCTCCACCGCGCGCCCAGATGTCTGACTGTACGACGGGCACGCCGAGCTTCGCGCACTTCTCGGTGATGAGGTCGAGCTCTTCCTTCGCGTCGGTCGGGAAGATATTTATAGCGACAACGACAGGCACGCCGTAGGAGAGCATGTTTTCGACGTGCTTCTCAAGGTTCGGGATGCCTGCTTCAAGCGCGGCCATATCGACCTTGCCGAGCTCCGATTTGGGGACTCCGCCGTGCATCTTGAGCGCGCGTATGGTCGCGACAACGACCACGGTGTCCGGCCTGAGTCCGGCGAGGCGGCATTTGATGTCAAGGAACTTCTCAGCTCCGAGGTCCGCGGCAAATCCGGCCTCCGTGATGAAGTAATCGGAGAGCTTGAGCGCGTATTTTGTCGCCATGATGCTGTTGCATCCGTGGGCTATATTCGCGAACGGGCCGCCGTGTACGAACGCCGGGACATGTTCTATCGTCTGGACGAGGTTCGGCTTTATTGCGTCTTTGAGCAGCATCGCCATCGCGCCCTGCGCCTCAAGGTCGCGCGCCGTGACGGGTTTACCGTCGAAATTGTAAGCGACGATGATATTGGCGAGGCGTTCTTTGAGGTCGTTTATCCCCGTCGAGAGGCAGAGGATGGCCATAACTTCAGAGGCGACCGTGATGTCGAAGCCATCTTCGCGCGGCACTCCGTCAGCTTTGCCGCCGAGGCCGATGACGACTTTGCGCAGAGCGCGGTCGTTCATATCGAGCACGCGTTTGAATACTACGCGGCGGGTGTCTATCCCAAGCGGGTTGCCCTGCTGTATAGAGTTGTCGAGCATAGCGGCGAGAAGGTTGTTGGCAGACGTGATGGCGTGGAAATCACCTGTGAAATGTACGTTGATGTCCTCCATCGGGACGACCTGGCTGTATCCGCCTCCGGCGGCTCCGCCCTTGATGCCGAAGACCGGGCCGAGCGACGGTTCGCGGAGCGCGAGGCAGGCTTTCTTATCGAGCTTCGCAAGAGCCTGAGCGAGACCGACCGCCGTCGTCGTCTTGCCCTCTCCGGCTGGTGTCGGCGTGATAGCCGTCACGAGGATGAGCTTGCCGTTCTTGTTGTTCTTGACTTTTTCCCAGAGGTCGAACGTTACCTTCGCCTTATACTTTCCATAAAGCTCAAGATCGTCCGCTTCGATGCCAAGCCTCTCCGCAACTTTCGTTATCGGTTCCATCTTTGTCTGCTGCGCAATTTCGATGTCGCTCAGGTATGCCATTACATAATTCCTCCCGCGTATTATATTTTCTCTCCATCAGACGGAGATTTGGTATCTTTAAATGGCTAATGAAAATAAACATTAAAGATGTTCTTAACGTTTCTTATATCATACAATAAAATGTCAGGATATCCAACCATGGATTTTCATTTTCTAAATATTACATATTATATTCGGCCTCAGTCAAAAAATCGTCCAATTCAGATATAATAAAGTGGGCGCGTTTGAACGCGCGCAGCCGAACGGAGGAAACGCATTGAATAAAATATTGTCAGATACGGAACGCGCCGAGCTGATAAAGGCGGCGAGGGAAGCGCGGAAAAATTCATATTCGCCGTACTCGCATTTCCGAGTCGGAGCGGCGATACTGTTCGAGAACGGCGACGTCGTCTCCGGCTGCAACGTCGAGAACGCGAGCTTCGGGCTTTCGCTCTGCGCGGAACGCAAGCCGATCGCCGCCGCTATCGTCGGCAAAGACGGCGAGCCATGCGCGCCATGCGGCGCATGCCGCCAATTCTTAGCCGAGTTCTCTCCCGAAATGGAAATCATTCTCGAAGACGGCAACGGCTTCAAAATTTTCAAACTTCGCGAGCTTCTGCCGGAATATTTCTCGCCGGCGAATATCGCTGGATAAGGGCGGGCATGATGCAAATTATCCCCGCGCTCGTTCTCGACGCGATCATAGGCGACCCGAAAGGGTTCTTTCACCCAGTCGCCCTCGTCGGGAAGATAATATCCTTCTGGGAGGGGCTGCTCTATTCCGAGCGCGACGGCAAGGGTCGCGGCGTGTTCTTCTGTGCGCTCGTGCTGCTCACGACAGCCGCCGTCGTATCTCTGCTGCTCTTTGCGGCGTGGCTGCTCGGCAAATGGGTTTTGGCCGCGGCTGAAATATATCTTCTCTATTCTGCGATAGCCTTTCGCTCGCTGAAAGACGAGTCGACGCCGGTCGCTGAGTTCCTCGTGAACGGCAACATGCGCGCGGCGCGGCTGCACCTCTCTTACATAGTGGGGCGCGACACGGCGGACTTGACCGAAAAAGAGATCGTCCGCGCAACGGTCGAGACGATAGCCGAGGGGTATATCGACGGCATAGCCTCTACGCTCTTCTATATGCTGCTCGGGGCTTTCATCGGGCAGGCGGCTCTGTTCGCATGGATATACAAGGCTATAAACACAATGGACTCAATGGTCGGATACGATAACGAGAGATATCACGACTTCGGATGGGCGGCCGCTAAGCTCGACGACGCGGCGAACTTTATCCCTGCGCGTATTGGCGCGGCAATAGCGATCGCCGCTGGATTTTTCTCCGGCTTCGACGCCCACGAGGGGCTTCGCGTATTCCTGCGCGACAGGCTGTTGCACAAAAGCCCCAACAGCGCGCACGCGGAGAGCGTATTCGCGGGGCTTCTTGGGATAGCTCTCGGCGGAGGAGCGACTTACGATGGAGAGTTCGAGCCGCGCCCATGGCTCGGCGACCCAAGAAGGGAACCGGAGGTGTTCGACATCCTTCGCGCTCAGAAGATAATGACAGTCTCGACAGCGATATGGTCGCTCGCCATCTTGGCCGCGGAGCTGGCTCTGATATGACGACATTCCGGCTTCACGGCGCCAACCCGCAAAAGATATATGAGAGCTTCGGCATAGCCGCGCCGGAGAAGATACACGATTTCAGCACGAACACGAACGCGCTGTCATGGGACGGAGAGATAACGGTCGATATGCGCCGCACTCTCTCGGATTATCCCGACGATGAAGCCACGGAGGTGCGCGGCATTCTGGCGGGGCGAAACGGCTGTTTGGCCGATGAGATTTTGGTAACAAGCGGCTCAAACGAGACGATATACCTAATCGCGTCGTATCAGACAGGCGTCTGCAACGCTATATTACAACCCGTCTACGGAGAATATCTGCGCGCGCTCACGGCATACGGCGCGAACACGCGAAATATCATGTCGCTTGATGAACTGCACGCGGAGGATAAAACAGTTTGGCTGTGCAACCCATGCAACCCGACAGGGCTGTTCATCTCAGACGACGAGATAGAAAACATACTGGCGGGGCATCGGGACAAGACATTCGTAGTCGACGAGGCGTACATAGACTTCATGTATAGCGCCAGAAGTTCTCTCGATTTCAGGAAACACCCCAACCTTATAATAATGCGGTCTCTGACCAAGATATATCACCTCTGCGGCTCGCGCATCGGCTACGTCCTAGCGCGCCCTGAGACGATAACGCGGCTCAAGGACCGGCAACCGACGTGGAGCGTCAACTCGCTCGCCCAGAGCGCCGCCGCGGCGTTCCTCAGGGACGTTGATTTCCCGGAGAAGACCCGCGCTTATTACCGCGAAGAGATGCCGCGCTTCATATCAGAGCTCAAGAGCATCGGACGCAGACTTCTGCCGACGGAGGTCAACTACTTCCTGATGGAAACGGCCAATGACGAAGAGCTGATGCGATTTTTGCTCGCCCACGGCATAGTAGTTCGGCACACGAGAAACTTTCCGGGGCTTGACGGCAAATACGTCCGCGTCGCGGCCCGCTCGCGCGGCGAGAATGATATTTTTATCTCCGCAATGAGGAAATACATGACCAGATGAAGATATACATGATACGCCACGCGCTCTCAACGTCGAACGGCTCGCACACATGGACGGGGCAGACGGACGTTCCGCTTTCCGAGGCCGGGATAGCGGCGCAAAAGGAACTTTTGAAAAAATACAATTACCCCGAGGGCGACATCTATTTTTCATCTCCGCTCCTTCGCTGCACGCAGACATTGGATATCATCTACGGACACGGCGCGGATATCCTCATGCCAGAATTTATGGAGTGCTCGCTCGGGATACTCGAAGGCAGGCCCTATACGAACCTCAACGACGACCCGAACTATCTGGCGTGGATAGGCGAGCCGGACAAACCTATCCCAAACGGCGAGAGCTTCAACACTTTCAGAGAGCGTGCGGAGCTAGGCTTCATAAAGATGGTCTCCGCCATAGCGGACAGGAACGCAAAGACGGCTGTCGCCGTGATGCACGGCAACGTGATGAGGGCGATACTGCACCGCTTCGCCGACGCGTCTGTCCCGCACGACGAGTGGAAGATACCTAACGGCGGCGTCTACCGCCTTGATATCTCCGACGAGACCCGCGAAGTAACGGCATGGTCTTCCGCGCCGGGGTTCCTCTTTGACCGCTAAAGAGTGCGGCATGACATGATACGCGGTCAAACGGCCCAAAACTCACATCTAACACAAAACAGCCCCGGGTGTGCAGTCCCGAGGCCGTTTTACAGAGAGGAGAAACTTGTGTTTCTGGGTCTTGCTTCTGTAGCTAGAAATCATACTCCCATGAAGCGATGATGCGGCGCTCCGGTATGACGTAACCCGCATTGTTTATGTAATACTCTTTGTCAAATAAGTTAACGCACGCGAGGCGAAGAGTATGCGCGTCCTGCTTCCACGCTACAGACGCGTTGACCGTAAAGATATCCGCATCGTCATAGACCTTGTTGGTCAGCACTCTGTCGCCATAGTAGTGCATGGATATCTCGCCAAGCCACGGGCCATCCTTGTAATTGAGGAATCCAGACGCCTTCCAGCGCGGCTGATTTGACCTGGCCCAATCGGCACCGGAGGACTTTTCCTCCGCGTCCATCCACGTAAGCCCCTGCGTATAACTCCACTTCTCGGTCATGTTGAATTTGACCTGCGCTTCGACTCCCCACGCGCGATACTCGTCTACGTTCTTATATCCTCCGATATACGTTATAGGGTCGCTGTAATAGTTGATTTTGTCCTTCATATCCAGATAGAACAATCCAATGCTCCACGGATGCGTCGCCTTCGCGTCCTTTACGCCGATGTCGTACGTCCAGCCCTTTTCAGGCTTCAAATTCGGATTTGGGATGCTCATGCCCCATGAGTCTTCATAGAATATCTGGAAGAAGCTCGGCATCGCGAAATATCTGCCCGCCGTCGCGTACCAGAGCTGTCCGCTTGGGCTCTCCCAGTTCAGAGAGATGCGCGGGATAAATTCATTGACGTCGTCGCCGTTATCGACATTCCAATGCTCATAGCGCAGCCCAACGCCAAGGTTCGCCTGAGCCACTGGGATAGTGGCCTCGACGTACGGGGCAAACCCGTTTCTGGCGAGGTCGTACGGTTTGTTGTTTCCATAAGGGTTATTAGTGTTTTCGTAGTCCGCCTGTTCTCTGCGCCAATCCAGCCCCCACACGAACGGTATCGTACCAAGGACCTGTTTGCGGTTGAAGCTCGCGCCCACCGTTTTATCTCCGTAATTCGTCTCACCGGACGAGTCGAATATATCCCTCTTGTTTTGATGATAATAGACGCGCCCAGTGTTTATGCCGTCGGCGTAGTTCAGCGACAGCCTCGTGTATTTATTCTCCTGCCTGTCGTTCTCGACCAAGCCGGTCCATGAGTTCGTGTAATCCCATTCCGACTTGAAGTCTCCAAATTCGCCGAGCAGAGACCACGGGCCCTTCTCTACCCTGAAGAGATAATCGTTGCCCCTGTAATCCGTGGCGTGGTCGTATTTACCTGTCGC
Source organism: Synergistaceae bacterium (assembly GCA_030539135.1). Lineage (GTDB taxonomy): Bacteria > Synergistota > Synergistia > Synergistales > Synergistaceae > JAUNSQ01. The sequence goes on from JAUNSQ010000051.1 coordinate 9,432, forward strand.
AGGGTCTGCGAGCCGCGTCTTTATGTCGCCAGTCTCCTGCGTCCTGGTGTAGCCAACCGTTACCTTGAGGTTGTCGCTCATGACCGACGTGCCGCGCACTGAGCC
>JAUNSQ010000052.1 GCA_030539135.1 Synergistaceae bacterium
CTGCCAGCTGTCGCCGGGCATCTTGCCCCACAGGGAACCTTTCCCATGTACGACTTCATCGTGCGAGAGCGGCAGCACAAAGCTCTCAGAGTATGCGTACCACATTCCGAAGGTCAGGGAATTATGATGATATTGTCTGAATATCGGGTCGCGCGACATATATTTTAGGACGTCGTTCATCCAGCCCATATTCCATTTATAGCCGAAACCGAGACCTCCCAGCCACGTTGGGCGCGACACCATCGGCCAAGCTGTCGACTCCTCAGCGGTAGTCTGGGCGTTGGGAAAATCCATATAGACGCTCTCGTTGAGTTTTTTTAGAAAATCTATAGCCTCAAGGTTTTCTCGTCCGCCGTAAATATTCGGCATCCATTCCCCATCTTTGCGCGAGTAATCCAGGTAGAGCATCGACGCCACCGCGTCGACGCGCAGCCCATCCGCGTGATATCTATCCAGCCAGAAGCGCGCCGACGACAGCAGAAAGCTTCTGACTTCGTTGCGCCCATAGTTGAAGATATAGCTTTTCCAGTCCGGATGGAACCCCTTGCGCGGATCCTCGTGCTCATACAGCGCAGTGCCGTCAAATCTGCCAAGCCCAAATGCGTCCGACGGAAAATGCGACGGCACCCAGTCGAGGATAACGCCTATTTCCGCTCTGTGCAGGGCCTCAATGAGCACCATGAAATCCTCAGGCGTCCCATAGCGCGAAGTCGGTGCGAAATACCCCGTGATCTGGTAGCCCCATGAGCCGTAAAAAGGATGTTCCATCACCGGCATAAACTCAACGTGCGTAAAGCCGTTATCCGCCAGATAGCGCGGCAGCTCCTCCGCCATATCGATCCAAGAGAGCGGTGAGTTGTCGAGAGACCTGCGCCATGAACCGGCATGAAGCTCGTATATCGACTGAGGAGCTTTTCTTCCATTATTTTCTCCGCGTGTTGACATCCATTTTTCATCGTGCCATTCGTGCGCAGCTGAATATACTTTTGACGCCGTATGAGGCGGAACTTCGGAGTAAAGGGCAAAGGGGTCTTCCTTCTCTATCCTGTCGCCGCCCTTTGTTAGGATGCTGTACTTGTAACAGGAGTACTGTGGAACGTCGGGCACAAAGCCCTCCCATATACCTGACGAGTCCCACCTCGGAGAGAGCTGATGTTCTTCACAGTTCCAGCCGTTGAAGTCCCCGACCACGGACACCTGATCCGCGTTGGGTGCCCATACCGCGAACAATATGCCGCTTACGCCGTCATGCTCGTGTGCGTGAGCTCCGAGAAACTCGTAGAGCCTAGAGTGGCTCCCCTCTTTAAAGAGATAGATATCCGTTTCTCCGGCAAGGCTTACACCGTGGACTATTTTTCCAGACATAGGGCTCACCTCCTGTTACTGTCATTATATCCGAAAAGCTGATAAAATAGCATAGATTTCACCTATTTGATAATCAGAGGGATATGCATGGAAGACAAATTATTTTCATACGGAACGGTTGACAACGAAATTATTAAGCTGCTCAACGACGCTATAGGAGCCAACAACGTCTCCCGCGACGATGAGAAGCTGGAGACGTACTCTCACGACGAAGTCCCGTCAAGCACATACGACAGGCCATACAAAGCGGAGGTTTTAGTGTTCCCGGAATCGACGGAACATGTCTCCTCGATAATAAAGATAGCCTCCACTAAACACATCCCAGTAACGCCGCGCGGCGCGGGTACAGGCCTCTCGGGTGGCGCGCTACCCGCATACGGCGGTATCGTTATGTCGTTTGAGAAGATGAATAAGATACTCGAACTCGACAAGGACAACCTTACAATAACGGTCGAGCCCGGCGTCGTGACGGCAGAGATATCGCGCCTTGCCGCTGCGAATAACCTACTCTACGCGGGTGACCCATGCAGCGGCGACGCGTCGTTCATAGGGGGCAATATCGCCGAAAACGCGGGGGGGAATAAGGTGATAAAGTACGGCGCGACGTCCGCTCAGATACTCGCGCTTGAGGTCGTGCTCGCCGATGGTTCCGTAACATGGTTCGGAGGTAAGAGGCGCAAGGACGTAACCGGGCTTGACTTCGTTCATCTTCTCTCCGGCTCGGAGGGCATACTTGCCGTCGTAACGAAGGCCGTTTTAAAGCTCCTGCCTCTGCCGCGCTATTCTGTAGATATCCTAGCTGCTTTCAAAGACGTTGAGAGCGCTATAGCGTTTGTACCACGCATAATCACAGAGGCAAGCATGGTACCGGCCTCCATCGAATTTCTCGATAGGAAAGCCATGAAGCTTGCCGAGGATTACCTGCATACAAAAGTACCTGCTGGCGAAGCCGGAGCCGCTCTGATAATCCAGCTTGAGGACAACGAGCAGGAACAGATAGAGAAACAGTATGAGACCATCGGCAAACTGTCTCAGGAGCACGGAGCCTATGAGGTCTATATCGCCGACACGCGAAGCACGAAAGACAGGATATGGCAGGCGCGCAAATCGGTGCCGGAGGCAGTGAGCTTCTTTTACAGCCGCTATACTAAAGAAGATTTTGTCGTTCCTACGAACAGGGTCCCCGACCTGTTGAAGCTCATGCGGGACACCTGCGGAGGACACTCTCTTGAATGGGTCGCTTACGGACACGTCGGCGACGGCAACATGCACTGCACCGTTTTTGGCCCTGAGACCGACGATTGGCACGACGTGTTGGTGCAAGTGCAACACGAGATGTACCCGAAGATACTTGAGCTGGGTGGGACCCTCTCGGGTGAGCACGGCATCGGGTTTAAGCGCAAGAGCTACATGAAATATTTCCTCGATAAAGAACAGATAGAACTTATCAAGCGTGTAAAGCTCGCGTTCGACCCGCTCAACATACTAAATCCAGGAAAGCTTATCGACTGGGAATGAACGATCGTCCATAAGAACAAAAAAACGGCCCGCTTGGAGTTATTTCTCCACGCGGGCCGTTTTTTCTGGCAATTATTTGTTCTTATCTATCTTCATCTTGCGCAGTTCGCGGCGAAGCACCTTCCCCGTGGGCGATATAGGATATTCCGTCACGAAGCCTATCTTGCGCGGGACCTTATAGTGAGCAAGCCTATCTTTGCAATAGTTCATGAGTTCTTTTGCCGTCACGTCGTCCGCGTCGTCTTTTTTGATTATGAACGCTTTGACAAGCTCACCTGCGACGTTATTCTTTTCGCCGACGGCGATTGCAGAATGTACCGACGGATGCTCGCAGAGAACCGCCTCAACTTCTTGCGGGTATACGTTGAAGCCGCTGACGATGATGATATCAGTCGCCCTGTCGACTATCTTCACATAACCGTCCTTGTCGATCTGGACTACGTCGCCAGTGTTGAACCATTCTCCGTCAAAACGCTCCTTAGTATTCTCAGGGTCGTGGAAATATCCCGGCGCGACAGACGGCCCTTTGACCCAGAGCACACCCTCGTCGTTCAGGCCAAGCGGCGTTCCGTCCCTGTCCGTTATGCGGATGTCGTAACTCTTGAGCACGGGGCCGACAGTGCCGAGTTTTTTGGTCTCCTCGGTGCGGGAAACGGCGACGACCGGCGAGCACTCCGTAAGCCCGTATCCCTCGAGAATACCGACTCCTAAATATTCCTTACAACGCGCGTCCATCTGAGTGTTAAGGCGGTCGCCGCCCGTGACGACAAATCTTATGCCCTTAAGATGTTTATCCTTCTTGGCAAGAGCTCCAAGCATGAACGTCATCACCGTTGGGACCGCGATTATTACGTTTGTCCCCGACGCTTCGATAGCGTTTATAGTGTTGTCCACTGGCACAAAGCTCGGAACTATTGTCTGACGCACCCCGCTCATCAGCGGAAGAAGCCCCGCGACGTTGTTCCCAAACGTATGAAAGTTTGGCAGCACGTTCAAAAAAATAGACTCTTCGTCCACCAGTCCCGGTATCTGCTCCGGAAGCTGGTTAATATTGTCGAGAAGGTTCGCGTGAGTGCAGCCGACGGCCTTTGGGTTCCCAGACGTCCCGGACGTAGAGAAGAATATCGCGTAATCTTCGGATTCTGGCGCGGCTACGCGGCCTTTCCACTTTGGCAGCGGAGCGTCGAGTTTTACCGCCACGATGGGGATTCCGATGGCTTTAGACGGCTCCACTGCCTTATCGTAAGCGCTTTCGGTTATCACCAGCGAATGAGGATCGATCTTTTTGATATTGCTGACCATGTTGACGACGCCCGTTCTGGCGTTGAGGGGCGCGACCGCCCCGCCGAGACGCCACGCGGCTATCGAAAGGGCGAAGACCATGGGCGAGTTCGGGAGCAGGACGGCCAGCCTTTGCCCTTTTCCAAACCCCGAAACCTTGAGCTTCAGCTCGCAGTCGTCGGCTAGTTCGTTCAGCCTTTTCCACGGCCACCATTCCCCATTCCACCAGAGGCAATCGTTATTTTCTTTACCCTTCCACACCGCGGCAAACCTATCCTCAAGCCGCGTTTCAGTGAGATCATTTCGCATATCCATCAGCTCCAATTAGTGATCAATATTTCTTGTCGCCGCGCGAAAGTTATTCGCGGCAATAAAAAGAGACTGTCAAAGTATCCAACAGTCTCCATGATTTATACATCTATGTCATCGAATGAATTGCGCAATCGTCACTTAGTAATTTTTATCTTCCTCAGTTCACGGCGCAGTATCTTTCCGGCAGGAGAGAGTGGATATTCTGTGACAAACCCTATCTTGCGCGGAACTTTATAATGCGCAAGATGCTCCTTGCAGTAGTCCATAAGTTCCTTTGGCGTGGCCGTCCTGCCATCCTCAAGTATTATAAAGGCCTTGACCAGTTCGCCAGCAACATTGTTTTTCTCTCCAACTGCGACCGCGGCCTTGACAGCGGGGTGTTTGCGCAGAGTCGCCTCGACCTCCTGCGGATATACGTTGAAACCGCTCACGATTATTATATCCGTGGCCCTGTCAACGATACGGATATATCCGTCGTCATCTATGCGCACGACGTCGCCGGTGTTGAACCAGCCGCCCTTGAAACGCTCGGCTGTGTTCTCTTCGTCACGGAAGTAACCGTCCACGACAGACGCTCCTTTTAGCCATAGGACTCCTTCTTCATGGAGGTCTATCAGCCTTCCCTCACGGTCTCGTATCTGCGTCTCTAGGGCATTGAACTTTGGCCCGACCGTGCCGAGTTTACGCCTCTTCATTGATGGATTGAACGCGACGACTGGAGAGCACTCAGTGAGACCATAGCCCTCAAGGATGCCAATGCCGAGATATTTCTGGCAGCGAGCGTCCATATCAGGGTTCAACTTGTCGCCGCCACAGATGACAAATTTCATTCCAGAAAGTATTTCGTTCTTCTTAGCCAGCGCCCCAAGGATGAAGGCCAAAAGCGTTGGGACTGCGATTATGGCGTTTACTCCCGCGCCCTTTATCGCCGTTATCGTATTATCTACGGGAACAAAGGTAGGTACGACGGCCTGACGCACCCCGTTCATTATCGGGAGCAGCCCTGCCGCAGTAAACCCGAACGCGTGAAAATTCGGCAGCACGTTTAGGAACACGGAATCATCTGAGACAAGCCCCTTAGCCGCAGGAATACAATCGTCAACATTTGTCGTCAGGTTCTTGTGCGTACAGGGAACCGCTTTCGGATTTCCCGAAGTCCCCGACGTTGAGAATATGACCGCAATATCGTTGGATTCTATTCCGCCTTGGCGCATCCTGCATTTGTTCAGAGGGGTCACAGTGTCCGCGCCAAGCACCGGTATCCCGGATTCCTTTTCCATTTCAGATGAGGCGCCAAGCTTTTCCTGTGGGACAAATACAGCATTGACATCAAGCATCTTGATAGTGCTCAATAGATTGAACACTCCCGCACGCGCGTTAAGAGGCGCTACGGCCGCGCCGAGACGCCATACCGCGACACAAATGGCAAATACCATGGGCGAGTTGGGAAGCAGCAGGGCTATCCTCTGCCCTCTCTCGAGTCCGGCATCCCTCAGCTTTTCCTCACAGTCATCAGCCAGGACGTTGAGCCTGTTCCATGACCACCATTCGCCCTGCCACCATAGGCAATCCTCGTCCTCTTTGCCCTTCCACGCGTGGACAAACCTCTCATCAAGCCTTTTCTCCGTTACGTTCGGAGTCATTAAAACCAGCTCCAATCAGAAAAATATAATAAAGATCAATAATGCCTTATGTTATTCAGTCTTACCTGCCCGTATCCTCTTTTGGAAGATACTTTTATTATTATCACAATAAATCAACGACATTGCTTTATTTAATGGGCCGTGCGTCCTCGGATCGATCGTCAATGTCGCGTGGGACATTGGAAAATTCTTAGTCGCGAGCAGCGCGTGGCGTATCGCCTCGCCCCTATAGCCCGGCGCCTGATACAGCGCGTTGGCTATCCACAGGACTCCATCATAGGCGAGTATGGCTCCCTTAACATCCTCCGGAGGGCAGTCCTCATTATAAAGGCTGCGGTAATCCTTCAACACAGAACGTATCTGGGGGTCGAGCGAACTTATCTCATTTATCCACCATGTATCTTTGCACGGACTGCCTGTTGTTGAATGTGTCTGATCTATATGCTCCTCGCCCAGGATCGTGCCTGTAAATCCCGCGGCACGCGCCACCGCAGTCATTCTCGCCGATGACGCCCCAGTATTGAGGAGTATCATCGCGTTGGCCCCGCTTTCGGCGATAGCCTTCATGGCTGACGCGACCCCAGTCGGATTTTTGGCAGTATACGCGATGTCCGCCTTAATATCGCCGTTAAAAATTTTTAACCACCGCAAGATATCATCGTGTTCCTCGTCGGTGAACGCATTTCCAGAATCGTACAGCAACCCTATATTCCTTTTATTTACACCCTGAATGATAAAGTAGGCCATCGTCTTTGCCCTTGCGGCTGTGTCGTTTGTGACCCTGAAAGAATAGAGGCAAGGCTTCTCACCGTCGTTGAGGGAGTCGGACCTTATCTCAGGAGTTACTGCGACAAGAGGCACCTCGAGCTTGTCCGAGATAGGGGCTATCGCTTTAAGCACCGGCGTGTCCATACAGGTCATCATCACCAAGAGGCTCTTGTCCTTCATAACATTATAGATATAACCAGCCGCCTTATCTGGCTGAGCTGGAGTGTTGAAGCCAATGATCTTTAGTTTATAGCCATGTCTGCCGCCGCCCTTGTTTATCTGCTCTACGGCCAGCTGCGCGGCTCGAAGCCTGTTGTGCCCAGACTGCGCGTTAGGACCTTCGAGCTGTGCAAAGAACGCTATCCTAAACTCGTCCCCCTCTGGGTTTCGCTGTTCGCCTATCTGATAAAAGAGCACCGCGATAGCGAGCAGCGCTACCAAAAGCGCGAGCCCATTATAAAACGACCGTTTCCTTAGCCACATCATCCTTGGTTTATTTGAGATACCGCCGTATACTTTTCTCAGATTGCCAGGGGCCGCGTAGAAAACATCGTCCGGTGGCTCCGCGCCGTCGTCGGCTCTTTTATCAAGAGAGACGATATAATCCAACGTTTCCAATGTTTTTTTTGCATCCTCCGGCGGATATCCGAGGTCAGCCGTCAGTTTTCCTCGGTATTTTGAGAGGTAGTCTTCCCGTCCCTGCCTGGAAGGTCTCCAGCCAAGTCTGACAAAATAACTTATCGCGAAGGTCAGATGAAAGATGTCCTCTCCCATATCTGGGAGACGGTCTTCGAGAAATTGCGACAGCCTGTCGGTATCTTCAAAGATGCTGAACCCATAGTCGTCAACAAGTTCTTTCAGCGTATTTTTGATTTTTTCTTCCATTTGACCAATCACCACACTTGCAGTTAAGTATAGCCGCACCAATGCTACAGGGCAAGAAGAAAGTAACATATCATAGGCAATTTATTTTATATGCTTGAACGACTTCCATCGAAGTGGTAGTGTATCTAATGAAAACAAAAGGCAGGCGAGTTTAAATTGGACAAAACGAAAGATAAGATCATGATGCTGTTGTTGCTTCCGTTGCTCTTTTTTATCGCGCTCACTGGATGGAGGGTCGATTTTTTCCGCTTGCTCGACAGCGTTAGCGGCGAAGTACTGTTCGCCTCTCCTGCCGCGCTGGGACACAAATTCACGACAAGATACATACATTCGGTCGAGCTGACGCCGGTCGAGGACGAATACTACGTCGTTGACGGCAAGCTGTGGTCATGGGAAGAACGAGTGCGTTCTTCCAAGGCTGGGATGCCGTCGGTAAGGCCGGAATACGGCCGCTATATTGAAAACGACCAATGGATGATATACCAAGGCGGGCGCCTCTCTTGGGAAACATTCTATTACAGGATAGGCAACGAACATTTGGGACTGAACCAAAGCTCTTTTGAACCCTTCGGCAGACGCAACTTCTACGAAATATTCCGCGGGAGAAAACTGAGCGTCAGCGTTTATAAAGCGCCGTTCCTCTACTCAAGCGTGCGCTTCGCCAACAGCCTTATGTACGCTCCCGAGGGCGTGCCTGCCGTCGAACGCCGCACAAGGTAAAAATCACTGCTAAGATAGGTAGAGATCGCACATCATAAGGGCAGTCCCCGCGACTCCGAGGAATATTACAATTACGAGTTTAAATTTATAGGGCAGACGAGCGCGAAGGTTCGTATAGATTTTTTTAAACGCCGGCACCACAAAAATTTGCAGTATGAACACCTCAAGCCAGAAAATAAAAAAGTCAACGCTAAACATAGCCGCGCCGGTAAACCTAAACATAATGCCAACCTTATGCGGAATAAAAATCGCCGCGATGTTCGCTGGACATATCGACGACCTCAACGCGTCGAATATCCTTGGCAATGGTATATCCTCCTCGTCATACGAGACAAATTTGTCTTTGCACGGAGACGTTACGACAAGAAGAAGGGCAAAACTCGCAAGCCCGCATCTCCCATACCATCCTGTGATGCCCCACAGCGATATAGCCGCATAGGAGTCGATGCTGAACAGCCCGCCGGGCACCCCCCTGTTTAAGATATACCATGAGAACGTCCCCCCTATGACAAGCAAGGCGACCGTGAATTTAAAGAGAAGGTTCGTCTCGTTGTAGTCTAAGGAATCATAGATCTCCTTTGAAAACACCTTTATTCCTCTCAAATAAAAGCTCTGCGCCGCTAAAAGAAGGGCAAAAATCATAAATATATCTATTTGTGTCGACACAAATCTTGGCAGCGTGCCCATCGGCACAAAAAGAAAGACAAACAGGAGGCAAACGCATGCGATGTACAATGAAGACACGCGTTTTACCGTCCAAGTTTTTGGATTTCCAGCAAATCGCGACAACAATTCGAACACCCCGCCATTACCCTCAGAACCAAATCCATATATATCATCCCGAATGTTCATATAGAACAGCGAGATGAGAAAGACAAACGTCAAAAGAGCAATTCCAGATACGCAAGTCAATAAAAGCATCAACATCTGCATGGGCCTCCGAAAAATAAATCAGTCTGCCTACAACAGTTTATATTATAAATTATTTTTTTGTATATTTGTGAATAATAATGACAAGAGGCACCG
>JAUNSQ010000188.1 GCA_030539135.1 Synergistaceae bacterium
TTTTCAAAGCCAAGCTTCTTGGACAGGCGCACGACAGATGACGCACTGACTCCCAACTCTTCCGCTATCTCGTTAGAGGTGAGATAACAGGCTTTCTTCTTGTTTTTGAGTATGTAGTCGAGCGTCTTCTTGTCTTTATCGGTGAGTTTCGCACCGCGTGAAAGCTCCTCTATTTTTTTCGGCAAAGCCCATCCCTCCCGTCGATTTGCGCGTCTCTATTGTAATTGACTCTATAAAGTCATGTCAAATAAATTTCTGCTTGACAAAAATCATATACAACAATATTATGATTATTTATAATCGTATATATAATTTTATGATTATTATAAATCACCTGGAGGGCGGACAAATGAAAGATATGACTGAGGGGAATATTACAAAACAGATGTTGACATTCTCAATGCCGCTGATGCTAGCCAACTTTTTTCAACAGCTCTACGGCGTGGCAAACACGATAATCGTTGGGCGATATCTCGGCAAAGGGGCTCTCGCCGCCATGGGCGGCGCCATTCCATTTATGGACGTGATGATGTTCCTGCTCGTGGGGATGACGATGGGCGCCTCTATCCTAATGGCGGAATACTTCGGTTCAGGCGACATCGACCGGTTGAGGATGGAGATAGCCACATCTATAGTTGGCGGAGCTGCTTTTACTATTCTGCTCTCGTTGGCAGCGCTGTGCTGCATCAGCCCGGCGCTTCGGCTGATAAACACTCCTCAGTCTATCGCCCCGCAGTCCGCTTCTTATCTGCGGATAATTTTTGCCGGACTGATCTTCACTTTTTTATACAACATCCTGTCGTCCGCGTTGCGTTCGATAGGAGAGTCTGCGGTCCCGCTCTACCTTCTTATTTTCTCTTCCCTGCTGAACATCGCGCTTGCCGACGCGTTCGTCGGGAGAGCGGGGCTTGGGGTGAACGGAGCGGCATACGCCACGGTCATCTCGCAAGCGGCGGCGGCCTTGGCGTGTTTCGTATATATCAGGATAAAGGCGCCGCTGCTGAGGCTGAGCCTTAGCGACTTGAAGATAAACCTCGAATTTTTCTCAAAGACGGCGTCGTATAGTTGGATATCTGGCGTGCAACAGACCTTCCTCTATGTTGGGATATTTCTCTTGCAGGGCGCGGTCAACCCGCTCGGCATAGATTCGATAGCGGCGTTCAACGCAGCCTCTCGCGTGGATTCGCTCATAATGGCCCCAAGCGACAGCCTAGCACTCTCGCTGATGATGTTCATCTCGCAAAATAACGGCGCGGGGAAGAGAGAGAGAATACGGGCTGGGTTCGTGCGGTCGATGTTCATCAACTGCGTCTACACGGCGTCGGCGGTCGCCTTGCTTTTGCTCTTCTCCGACAGGATCGCCGCGCTGTTTCTCCACGCCGATGAGCCGGACGCCCTCGCCCTCTGCGCGCATTATCTGAGTTTCATGGCGTTCTTCTATCTGCTCTCGGCATTCTGCAACACCTTTCAGGGATATTTCAGGGGTATCGGGAAGATGGGCGTTACGCTCTACGCCACACTTATCCAAATACCTATCCGAGTCGGCCTCTCATACCTGCTTGCCGGACGAGTCGGCATGGATGCCGTTGCCACTGGAATTGGGGCCGGCTGGATATTTATGACGGTCTATCAAGTATGGGAGTACCGCAGGTATATAAAGGGCGAGCACAGCGACACATATAGGCTGTCGTGGTCGGGACAATAGGTCATACTCAACCAATTCTTCCGCCGCAAACATATATTATCGCCAACTTCGGCGTGTTGAAAAATACATCGTCGCCCTAACAAATATACCTGTGACATTTCCGCAAGAAGATAGTAAAATTACGAATTGTGTTTTCACAATATTATTTGGGAGGCTTCAATAAATTGTCTTGTTTCGAAAAGTTATTCAAACTTCAAGAGAACAAAACTGATGTAAGGACCGAGATCCTCGCCGGAATCACGACCTTCGTGACGATGGCTTACATCATTTTTGTCAACCCAGGCATCCTGTCGAAGACGGGAATGCCATTCGGCAGTCTGCTGGTCGCTACCTGTCTCGGTTCTTCGCTGGCCTGTTTCCTCATGGCTTTCCTCGCGGACTATCCGTTCGCCCTCGCGCCCGGCATGGGGCTTAACGCGTTCTTCGCCTTCTCTGTCGTCCTCGGAATGGGGATAAGCTGGCAGGTCGCGCTGACGGCGGTCTTCATCGAAGGTGTCATCTTTATACTGCTTACGCTCACCAAAGTCCGCGAGACCGTGGTCAACTCTATACCTACGACGCTCAAGATAGGCATATCCTCCGGTATCGGACTCTTCATCATATTCATTGGGCTTCAGAGCTCTGGCATTGTAGTCGACAACCCAGCCACACTCATCGGGCTCGCTTCGTTTAAGAACGGCCCTGCCCAGATACTGGCCCTCGCGGGTCTTATGCTGATGGTCGCGCTGGAATATAAAA
>JAUNSQ010000189.1 GCA_030539135.1 Synergistaceae bacterium
TCCTCCCTGAAAAGTTGTTTATGCCGCCGTCTTATTCGGCTAAATGTTGATTATAAATTATATTACGAAATCGCTGAACACCCCGTTCTATAGCGGGATATTCCCATGTTTGCGCGCGGGGCGTTCTTTTTTCCTGCCCCAGAACATACGCAGAGTCTGGATGATTTTTATTCTCGATTCAGCCGGCTCGATAACATCTTCAAATTTTCCAAGCTCGGCGGAACGATATGGATTTAAGAATTCCGTTTCATACGCCTGCTTGTACATCTCTCTGGCAGCGACAGGATCGTCAGCACGTTCGATCTCGTTTTTATAGAGTACTTCCACCGCCGCGTCGGACCCAACCACAGCGCGCTCACAGGTCGGCCATGCGATGACGAAGTCAGCCTTCATGTCTATGCTGCACATCGCCGGTGTGGCTCCGCCATAGGACTTTCTGATTGGCATGATGATCTTGGGGACTGTAGCCTCCGCCCATGCGTAGAGCATTTTGGCACCGTGTCTGATGATGCCGTCGTGCTCCTGAGTGACACCTGGCAGGTATCCCGGGACATCCACGATCGACAGAAGCGGGATATTAAAGGCGTCGCAGGTCCTGATAAAGCGGGCCGCCTTGCAGGACGCGTTGATATCGAGGCAGCCCGCCATGCAGTTTGTTTGATTGGCGACGACGCCGACCGGCATACCACCCATACGAACAAACCCCACCACAATATTGCGGGCATACATCGGAGATATCTCAAAAAAGAAATTATTATCGGCGATTTTTGTGATAACGGATTTCATATCGTAGGCTTTGCGTTTGCTCTCTGGAATGATGTCGTTGAGCTCGTCTATCCTGCGGGAAACGTCGTCGTCGTTCGGACAGATAGGGGGGAGCTGCTGACAGTTGTCTGGGAAAAAGCTCAGCAGACATTTGATCTGTTCGATGCAGTCATAATCGTCTCTCGCCATTAGATGAGAGAGACCCGACTTGGTGCTGTGCGTCACTGCGCCTCCCAGAGTTTCAAAGTCCACGACTTCGCCGGTCACTTCTTTGATGACAGCGGGGCCTGTGATAAAGGCTCTGCTGCTCTTGTCGACCATGACGATAAAATCATTGAGAGCCGGGGAATAAGCGGCGCCGCCGGCACAGCTACCCAAGAGAGCCGAAATCTGGGGAATGACTCCCGAGGCGTTCACGTTGTTATAAAAGATGGTGCCGTACACCGCCGCTCCGGGGCCTTCCTGTAGTCTGCCCCCGCCAGAATCGTTAAGTCCGATGATGGGGACCCCAACTTCCAACGCCAACTCCTGCATCCTGGCGAGCTTCAACCCATGCATCTCACCCATCGAGCCGCCCAGAACCGTGAAATCCTGAGCATAGGCAAAGGCCCTTCTGCCGTTGATAAGCCCGTGCCCTGTGACTATACCGTCCGCCGGCGCGTCGACCTTATCCATGCCAAAACGTGTCGCTCTGGGTTTTACGAACATGTTGTATTCCACAAAGGTGCCGGGGTCGAACAGCAAGTCGATCCTTTCGCGCGCTGTCAGCTTGCCCTTGGCGTGCTGCTTGTTGATTCTCTCTTGCCCGCCCTGAAGCATAATGTGTGCTTTTTTATCGAGCATGGTTTGAAGCTTCTGATTCATCTGGCCATTCTCCCTAAACTTTGATTTTTCCGGATAGCTACTGACATCACCATATTTCGCCAGTTACGCAAAGAATCTGTAGGGCGCGGAACGTGAGCGTGACTGCTATTCATGTTCCGCGCCGTGAAAAACCATTATTATATTAGTATAGTCCCTTCCAAGGGCTCAAATCCAGTCCGCACTTCTCAAATCTTTCGCCAAGGAAGTTCAGCGCGTTCTTATACATGACCTTTTCCATGACGCCGGGTCTGAGATCCAATTCTTCCCACTGTTTCAGAATCTCGCTAAGTTTGAAGACGCCCCACTCGGAACCGAAGATGAATTTATCCTGCAGGCGTCTGTTCATGTCATACGTCATGCACTGCGGGAAATATTTTGGCCACATACCAGAGGTCTCGCGCATGACGTTCGTCTTGTGCATTGCGACGTGGTTGACTACTTCCGGCCAAGGTTCGCCGACATGCAGGGCGATGATCTTTAGGCGCGGGAAATCCGCGGCTACTTCATCAACGTCGAGAGGCTGGCAGTAGGTCATACTGTAAAGGCCGTCGCCGCCTGGCGCGCCGCTTCCCATTCCTGTATAGCCTATGTGGAACTGAACAGGAGCTTCAAGCTGCTGGCAGAGGTCCAACAGAGGGTAGAACTGTTTGTCGTTGGGACGGAATTTCTGGGTGCACTGCTGAAACTTGAGGCCGATAAGCTTCAGGTCCCTGATGGCTCTTTCTGCTTCATGCAGCGCTTTCTGTCCCTGCCATGGGTCTACAGAGCCCCATGCGCCGAAGAATGCATCAGGGTATTCTTTCCAGAGAC
>JAUNSQ010000053.1:0-276 GCA_030539135.1 Synergistaceae bacterium
ATAGAGGACATGCGCGTGGAGTTGATAAAGTCGCCTGTGGATTTTGAGCGCGGGACGGGCAAGGTGTCTATCGTTGTGGATCCCGACGGGGCTTCTATAGATATGCTGAAACCAGACGTCGTCGTCGACGCGATAATGGCGAAGGTAAATCTTGGTACCGATAAATCTATGGCTCCCGTCGTCATAGGGATAGGCCCTGGCTTTACCGCGCCAAACGACGTTCACGCCGTTATAGAGACGAAGCGCGGGCATACGCTTGGCCGCGTGATAAGAGAC
>JAUNSQ010000053.1:286-9376 GCA_030539135.1 Synergistaceae bacterium
GATAAAGGGCTACAGCATCGAGAGGCTTCTTCGCGCTCCAGCGGACGGATTTGTTGAGCCTGTGCGGAGCATCGGCGACGAAGTGTGCATCGGAGAGACGGTGGCAAAGGTCGCGGGTATTCCGGTGCAGTCTCAGCTTGACGGAGTGCTTCGCGGACTGATACATCCATCAGTGTCAGTCACAAAAGGGCTGAAGATCGGCGACGTAGACCCCAGAGGCGACAGGACTCATTGTTACAGTATAACGGACAAGGCCCTAGCGATAGCGGGCGGTGTCCTTGAGGTAATAATGAGCTCAAATAATACAGCGGCAGTTTACAAAATAGGAGGTACCCTCTAATGAAAACAGCACAGGCAGGAACCCTTGAATCCATGGACTGTCTTGTGACCGTTACTGAGGCGCAGAGCGGAGCTGGAGTAAAGATAGACATCACCGGCGCGAGCGCGGCGCGTTTCAGGACAGCCATGGAGAAGAAAATAACAGAAGTGTTATCGGCCATGAAGGTGTCGGATATCGAAATCCAAGTTCAGGACAATGGAGCTTTGGACATCGTGCTCGGCGCGCGCGTCGAAGCGGCCGTCAAAAGGTTAGGAGGCGCTGCGTGATGCGTCGAACAATGCTGTACCTGCCAGGCAACAACCCGAACATGCTCACGCGCGGATACTTATTCGGTTCTGACGGGCTCATCCTCGACCTTGAGGACGCCGTCGCGATGTCGGAGAAGGACACGGCCCGCATACTCGTCAACCATTTCCTTGAGCAGGGCGAGTTTGGAAACTGTGAGGTCACCGTGCGTATCAACGGAGTCGACACGGAATATTGGAAGGACGACCTTGCGGCAGTCGTGCCGTTCAAGAAGCTCAACGGTATTCGCGCCCCGAAGGTCGATACGCCGGAGACGGTAAAGATACTCGACGAAGAATTATCGGCGATAGAAGATAAGAACGGCATTCCAGTCGGGCGCACTCAGATATTCTGCCTCCTCGAGACGGCGAAGGGGATATGGAACGCTTACGATATCGCCTGCGCGTCTTCGCGTGTCGCGGCGATAATCCCCGGAGGCGAAGATCTCACGGCGGACCTCAAGACAAGCCGCTCCAAAGAGGGGACGGAGCTCGAATGGGCTCGCCGTATGCTGGTGTTCGCGGCCCGCGCCGCGGGGGTCGACCCGCTCGACACGGTCTTCCCGCGCGTGTCAGACGACGACGGTCTGCGTCAGGAGACTGAGTTCATAAAGCAGCTCGGTTTCTCAGGCAAGAGCATCATACATCCAAACCAGATATCGATAATCCATGAAGTTTTCAATCCGACCGAGCAGGAGATACAGAAGGCGCTCAAGATAGTCAACGCGGCGAAAGAAGCAGCTGCGCGCGGACAGGGGGCCGTGTCCGTCGACGGGCGCATGGTCGACATCCCCGTCGTTAAGAGAGCGGAATATGTCCTGCAAAGAGCCGGACTTTCGGAGGTGAAATAACATGGCGATCAACGCTGTAGGCCGTGAAATTCCTGACTTTATCGAAGGTTACGGCAAGACGAAACTATTCCAGGGCGCGTTCGCGCGTAAGCCAGAGGGCAATATCGCCGGGCCGAAACTTCGTTGTGTGAACAGCGACCGCACAGATAAGCGCGTCTCTGGCGTCAAAGAGGCGATAATAGCCTCAGGGCTCAAGAGCGGCATGACGGTATCGTTCCACCACCACATGCGCAACGGAGATTACGTCGTCAACATGGTCATCGACGCGTGCGCGGAACTTGGCATAAAAGACCTTACGCTCTTCCCGACCGCGCTCTTTGGAGTCCACAAACATTTGATAGACCACATCAAGAGCGGCGTCATCACGAAAATCATGGGCTCGGTCAACGGCCCGATAGGCCAGCTTGTCTCCGAGGGCGGCATGGACGTGCCGGTCGTTCTCAGAAGCCACGGCGGGCGTCCACGCGCTGTCATGGCGGGCGACGTGCATATCGACGTGGCGTTCATAGCGGCTCCGACCGCCGACCAGTATGGCAACATCTGCGGTACGCAGGGCCCGTCTGCCTGCGGTTCGCTTGGCTACGCCTTCACGGACGCCCAGTATGCTGACTGCGTTGTCGCTATTACGGACAACCTTCAGCCGTTCCCTGTCTCTCCCGTCTCCATATCGCAGGTCTACGCGGACTACGTGGTGGAAGTGCAGAGCATAGGCGACCCGGCCGGTATCGTCTCCGGCACGACGAAGGTCACGCGCGACCCGCTCCGTCTCCTGATATCACGCTACGCCTCGCTGCTCATAGAGGCCAGCCCGTATTTCAAAGACGGCATATCATTCCAGACTGGCGCTGGCGGCATACCGCTCGCCGTCACGGCCTTTATGAAGCAGGCTATGATAAAAAAGGGCATCAAGGGCAGCTTTGGGCTCGGCGGCATCACAGGCTATTTTGTCGAACTCCTGAGAGAAGGCCTTGTCGAGAAGCTGATGGACGTTCAGTCCTTTGACCTCGACGCGGTGCGCTCTATCGGCGAGAACCCGAACCACATAGAGATATCCGCTGACTGGTACGCGAACCCGTGGAACAACGGGGCGGCAGTCAACATGCTTGATGTCGTTATCCTAGGAGCCACGGAAGTCGATACCAGCTTTAACGCCAACGTCAACACAGAAGCGGACGGAGCTCTGCTCCACGGCACGGGCGGACATCAGGACACCGCGGCGGGAGCGAAGCTCACGATAATCGCCCAGCCGCTTTTGCGCGGACGCATCCCGTGCGTGACCGACAAGGTCGTCACGGTCACGACTCCGGGAGAAGTGGTCGACGCTGTCGTTACGGAATATGGCGTCACAATCAACCCGAAGAGGAAAGACCTCATCGACGCTTGCGCGGCAGTAAAGGGCCTCCCTGTCGTAAGCATGGAAGAGCTCGCGGCCCGCGCGGCTAAGATGTCCGGCCCGACCGACGACATCAAGATGACCGATAAGATAGTCGGCGTCGTTGAGTGGCGCGACGGAACGGTCATCGATGTGGTAAGAGGATTGAAGAAGTAAGAATATTCACCAGCTGAAACCCAACGGCATATATATAAAACCGCGAGCCCTTTCGAAAATGAAAGGGCTCGCGGCGTAAAACTTAGCCGTAGTAATTTATATTTGCGCGACCGCGCGATTGATTATTTTTAAAATCGTTATAAAATAGAAAGTACAGAAGCAATCACACATCACTAAGGGGGAATTATTTATCATGGAACTTAAAGGAAGCAAGACAGAGAAGAACCTTTGGGAGGCATTTGCGGGCGAATCCATGGCGCGCAACAAGTACACATACTTCGCGTCAGCGGCCAAGAAGGCTGGATTTGAGCAGATAGCAGCCATTTTCCTCGAAACGGCTGAGAATGAGAAGGAACACGCGAAGCTTCACTTCAAGGCTCTTTCAGGCATAAACGACACGCTCAGCAACCTGCTCGCGGCGGCCGGCGGCGAGAACGAAGAATGGACGGAAATGTACCCGCGCATGGCGAAGGAAGCCAAAGAAGAGGGCTTTGACGAACTGGCGGCGATGTTCACAAAGATAGCCGCGGTCGAAGCCGAACACGAGAAACGCTACCGCGCCCTCGCGAAGAACATACAGGACGGGACAGTCTTCACTAAGGGCGGCAAGCTCTTCTGGAAGTGCCGCAACTGCGGAGCCGTGTTTGAACTGGAGAAGGCTCCGGAGAAATGCCCGGTCTGCAACCACCCGCAGTCTTACTTCGAAGTTCAGGCCAAAAACTGGTAGAAACAAGCCTCCAACGGCAAATATATAAAACAACAAACCTCCGCAAGGGTGCGAGACATCCAAGCGGAGGTTTGTTGTTTTAGTTTCAATTTCAGTTGGTTACGATTTGTCACCAACTGATAGCCATTCGTCAAACGTCATAGGTTCTAGTGCTTGCGTTAAAAATATCCTGTGCGTTCAGGCGCAGCGTTTCAAATTTCTCTTTTTGCGCGGGGTCTTTAATGTATTTCACATAGATGTCTGGCGAGCCGTTGGGCGGAATGTGAACGACAAGCGCGGCCTGTGTTATCACGCGGCTCTCGCCGCCCGTGCGCCAAATGCTGTTGTCCGGGCCGTCGTGCCTGTCGTCAGCGAAACGGATGAAGTCGTCGATAGAGAAAGGGTTTGGCGTTTCGTTGAGCAGCGTCCTTATCCTCTCATACCTTACGTGTGACGAGACCGCAGGCTTGACGTTGAAGCATTCAAGCTCCGGCTCGGCGTAGTGGTTTGTCCTGTACAAGTGGCTTCGCTTCGCACGGGTCACATGCGGCGTTCCGTCGGGTGATATCACGACGAGCGCGGTCTCGCGTTTGTCCGCGAGCATCACGAACTGGCCGCGGTAGCCGTGGATATGTTCTATAGCCTCTTCGACGTTCGCACAGTGAGAGAGCAAATTTGCCGAGATATTCCCGATGAGCGGCAGCTTGCACAGCAGGGCCATTGACGCGGCGGAGGCCGATGCTGTTACTACTGCAAGACCTTTCTCATTTATGCCGCCGCGCGGCGTCATGTTGCCTGACTCGCGTCCAGCGACGATGGCGTAATAGCTGTAGCCGTCCTTCGGCGCGTAGAGCCTCGCTCCGTTATACTGAGGCCAGCGGTCTCTCGTCTTGGCGATCAGCGTTCCGCCGCCCATGACGAAATCATCCCCCGCTGCAGCGAACAGCGTGCAGGCGTCCGCACGGGCGGAAGAGAATATTACCGCGCATATCAGCGCGGATATAAATATGACTGTTTGTATCAAAATATACCTTCCCCTCTGGAAATATCTTCTCCGTTGTGCTCAGGATATCATCTTTGCGGTTAAAAACAAACCCCGTGCACAAAAAAAGAGCCGCGGTGCGGCCCTCTTCTATCTGTCGTATTCCGATATTTTTCTACGCTTGTTTCTTCTTCGCGCGAAGTTTCTTTATGAAACGCGAAATGCGCTTCATCGCCTCTTTGAGCTCTTCGAGCGAATAGGCGTAGGATATCCTAACGTGTTTATCGCCGCACGCGCCGAAAGCGGAGCCTGGGACGACCGCGACCTTCTCGGCTTTGAGCAGCGCAGTTGAGAAGTCCTCCGACGACATGCCAAACTCAGAGATGTCAGGAAAGACGTAGAACGCGCCGTAAGGTTCGAAGCATGGCAGCCCCATCTTCTTAAATGCGTTCATAAGATAGCGTCGCCTCTGGTTGTACGACTCGCGCATCATCTCGATGTCCGCGTCGCCGTCCCTCATCGCTGATATCGCCGCGTACTGGCTCGTTGTCGGCGCGGACATGATAGCGAATTGGTGGACTTTGAGCATGTATTCCATGATGTTCTTCGGGGCCAGCGCGTAGCCGAGCCGCCAGCCCGTCATAGCGTAAGCCTTCGAGAAGCCGTTTATCAATATCGTTCGCTCCTGCATTCCGGGCAGCGACGCAATGCTCGCGTGTTCGCCGTTGTATGAGAGCTCGCTGTATATCTCGTCCGTTATCACGAGCAGGTCGTGTTTCTTTACGATCTTGGCGAGCGGTTCGAGGTCTTTGCGCTCCATTATCGCGCCCGTCGGGTTGTTTGGGTAGGAGATGAACAGGGCCTTTGTCTTCGGTGTTATCGCGGCCTCGAGCTGCTCCGGCGTAAGGCGGAATTCAGTCTTCGCGCTCAGGGGCACTGCCACGGGCACGCCGTCCGAGAGCAGTATGCACGGCTCGTAAGAGACGAAGCACGGCTCTGGGTATATCACCTCGTCGCCCGGGTTGAGTATGGCGCGGAAAGCTATGTCTATCGCCTCGCTGCCGCCGACAGTAACAACGATTTCATCCTTGCTGCTGTATTTGAGCCCATACTTGCGTTCGACGTAGGCGCATATTTCGTCGCGCAGCTCCTGGAGCCCAGCGTTCGACGTGTAGAAGGTGCGTCCCTTTTGCAGGGAGTACATGCCTTCCTCGCGAATGTGCCACGGCGTGTCGAAGTCCGGCTCGCCGACGCCGAGCGATATCACGTCGGGTATCTCGTTAGCTATGTCGAAGAGTCTGCGGATGCCAGACGGCTTGATGCTTTTGATTTTTTCGTTGATAAAATCCCTCACGGAGTGACCACCATTCTTTTACTTTTTTTGCGTTCCACGAGAGAAAGCCCGTGGTCTTTATAGCGCACGAGGACAAAGTGCGTCGCTGTGCTCTGTACTTCGTCGATGACCGCCAGCTTTGACGAGACGAAGTGAGATATCTCTTTCATCGTTGCCTTCTTGAGCAGCACGGCGAAGTCGTATCTCCCCGACATCAGATAGAGGGCTTCGACTTCTGGATACTGATATATCTTTTCCGCTATTTTATCGAATCCGTTGCCGCGCTGTGGCGTGACCTTCAGCTCAATGAGCGGCGATATCTTGTCGTCGTCGGTCTTGTCCCAGTTTATGAAGGCGTGATATCCGCAGATGATGTGTTCGTCCTCCATCTTCTTTATCTCGGCTGTGATATCCTTCTCTTTGAGGTCGAGCAGCACGGCGATATCCTTCGCCGAGAGCCGAGCGTCCTTTTCAAGAAGCGTTAGTATCCTCTCACGGTTTTTCTGGTCGAGCATCGATAGTCCCCCTTTAATGATGATTTTTTGATTCAGATAATTTTCTGTTTTGCAGCGTGATCAGTCAAGAGCAAGCGGCGGTTATTTCAGCTTTGCCGCCCGCCTCGATATATTTGGGTAATTATAGCGCAAAAAAGCGGGGCGGAATTATCCGCCCCGCCGCATATCCTTATATCGTTGTTCTCCTAGTGGCAGGAGTGCCCGCTGCCGTGGCAGCCGCGGCATGTCCCGCCCATCTCTTCGCCGTGACGCTCCCCATGTTCATGGTGTGTGCATTCGGCTGACGGGTCGTCCTTGATCTCCCCGGCCAGATAGCCTTTGACTGCGTCCTCTATGTTCCCGCTCACGCCGGACACCAAATCTATCCCTGCCTCCGCGAGAACCTGCTTCGCTCCGCCGCCGATGCCGCCGCATATCAACAGGTCAACGCCGTGCTCCTTTAGGAACGCGCCGAGCGCCTCATGCCCGCTGTCCTCCGCGTCTATCGTAGAGTGAGCCTGTATCTTGCCGCCCTCGACGTCGAACGTCTCAAAATATCTCGTGTGCCCAAAGTGCTGGAACACTGTGTGATCTTCGTCGGCAGTCACAGCTATGCGCAGTTTCTTCACCTTGTTCTCCATCCCCTCTATCATCTCTAAGGCCGCGTCCATCCAGTCCTTATTGAACTTCTCGATATCTCCCGCGTCGCACATCGCGGCGATCTCAGGGTCGATCGGCAGCCGACCGAGCACCTTCATATCGTGGCGTGCCGCGACCTCTTCGATTTTGCTGTCGCCGAAGAGCTTTATCTCCTTGCCGCAGTCGGGGCATTTGACATAGCTCATATTTTCGATAACGCCGAGTATAGGCACATCCATCTCCTCAGCCATCTTCACAGCCTTCTCGACAATCATCGAGACGAGGTCCTGCGGCGATGACACGATGATGATGCCGTCGAGCGGAAGCGACTGGAACACCGTAAGCGGTACGTCGCCAGTTCCCGGAGGCATGTCAACGAACATATATTCCTCGCAGCTCCAGATAACGCTGCTCCAAAACTGCTTTACGACGTCGGCGATCGCCGGGCCGCGCCAGATAACTGGCATTGTTGGGTCTTGCAGTATCAGATTGACCGACATGATGTCCGTCCCGCCTCGCGACGTAACTGGGGTGATGCCCTGCTCATTGCTCGTCGCGGTAGCCGTTATGCCGAACGCCTTTGGTATCGACGGGCCGGTGATATCCGCGTCGAGTATCGCCGTCTGGTGCCCGCGCCTCTGCATGAGGACGGCCAAGAGCGACGTTACGAGAGACTTTCCAACTCCGCCTTTCCCGCTGACGACCCCAATGACCTTGCCCACGCTGCTGAGAGGGTGCGGCGCTACGCGAAAGTCAAATCCCTCTTCGCGCGAGGCGCAGTCCTCAGAGCAGCTCCCGCATTCATGCGTGCAGTTCTCTTCACTCATTATGAGCATCTCCTTTAAAAATTATTATGTTTTTTCACCAATAAAGCAGCAGGAGGACTTTCTCCAGCCGCTTATCTTATCAAACTCTCGAAGCCCTCGTCGCGTTTAGTATTGCCAGGAGAGCAACGCCGACGTCGGCGAAGATGGCCTCCCATAATCCCGCGAGCCCGACGGCCCCGAATATGAGGAACACTCCCTTGACTCCGAGCGCGAGGAACACGTTCTGCCATACTATACTGCGCGTCCTCTTTGCTATACGACGCAACGTGGCCACTTTGAGCGGCGAATCGTCGAGTATCACGGCGTCCGCCACCTCGACCGCGACCTGCGAACCGAAGCCGCCCATCGCTATGCCCGTCTCGGACGTGACGAGCACCGGCCCGTCGTTTACTCCGTCGCCGACGTATATCGTCTTCTTTGTATCGCCGCCACAGAGTTCGTTGAGCGCGTTGACTTTGTCCTCGGGCAGCAGCTCTGCTCGGTAACCGTCAAGCCCAAGTTCCTTGGCCGTCTTTTCCGCGACTTCTGCGCGGTCGCCCGTGAGCATGTATATAGATTTGATACCGACCTTGCGCAGCTCCTCTACGGCCTTGTAAGCGTCCTCGCGTATTGCGTCGGAGACGAGTATGTGTCCAAGGTATTTGCCGTCCTTCATAACGTGGTCCACTGTGCCTATCTCGGTTATCTCAGGCGTGTCTATCCCGTAGTCTGCCATCAGCGCGGCGTTGCCTGACGCGATGACGTGGCTTCCGTTCTTCATCACCATGCCCTTGCCGGGTATCTGCGTTATCTCCGCGCCTTGCGGAAGTTCAACGTCTCCGGCCGCCGCGATTATGGAGCGGGCGAGCGGGTGGTTGGACGCGCTTTCGGCGTATGCCGCCGTCTTGAGAAGCTCATCCTCAGTAACGCCGTCCATAGGAATTATCTTCCTGACTTTGAACTGTCCGTATGTGAGCGTCCCCGTCTTATCGAAGACGGCCATGATAACGTTGCCGACCTTGTCAAAGACGTTCGCGCCCTTGACGAGTATGCCCTTCTTGGACGCGCCGCCGATGCCGCCGAAGTAACCGAGCGGTATGGAGATG
>JAUNSQ010000054.1 GCA_030539135.1 Synergistaceae bacterium
GCGACATCTTCGCGAACTCTCGGACGGTAAACGGCAGGGAGTCCGAACCGGTCTGATGAACCCAAGCAATACGCCGCGCGATCGATTTGTTCTTCATCGACAAAAGCGGCCGCCCTTCAAGCGACACCGCGCCGCTGAAATTTTTATGCAGGCCGCCAATACATTTCAGCAGAGTGCTCTTCCCTGCGCCGTTCGGCCCAATGATACAGAGGCACTCCCCTCGATCGGCTCCGAAAGATATCTCATCGAGTATCTTATGTCCTGATATGGAAAAGGTGAGGTCCCTTACCTCGAGGAAGTCAGGCATCCTACCATTTGACCTCTGGGTGCAGCGCCCTCGCAAAGGAAACAAGTATCTGTTTCAGGCGCGGCCCGGGGCGGAGAAACGCCGTCCCCTGTAATATATACACCTGACCGGTCTGCGTCGCCTTGACCTTGACGCCGCGCAGCCATTGGCCCTTTAGGTATCTATCGTTAAATATTTTATCTATATCTATTTTCTCCATGGCATGGTAGAACTGCCGCTCGCCGACCATGTCGATTATCACGTCGGGGGCTAGGACCGTCAGTCCTTCGGCAGTCACCTTCGGGTATTGTGCCCTAGTCGTTCCCATGACGTTGTCGCCGCCCGCGATACCAAGCAGCTCGTCATAAAAAGTGCCCTTCCCCGCAGCGTAGAAGACACTAACTCGTTCATCGGACAGCTCGCGCGATACGCACAGCAGGGCCTTCTTCTTTGGCAGTTTCCCGGCCTTGGCCTTGACAGAGGCAATGTCTGACTTCATCTGTGAGACAATCTTAGCGGCGCGCTTGACCTCTCCGCATGCGGCCCCAACGTCCTCTATAGATTTATATATCTCCTTTATATTCCCCTGCATGATAAACACATGGGGGATATGGAGCCTTTCGAGGTCGTTCTTAAACCGCAGATGCAGGTCAGAGAGGACGAGAAGGTCGACCTTCTTCTCCAGCAAACTCTCAAGGCTGATATCGACATATCCGCCAATCTTCGGCTTCTTGGCGGCCTCCGGCGGGTAATCACAGAAGGTCGTCACTCCGATAATATTGTTCCCCTGCCCAAGCGCGTATAGTATCTCCGTTCCAACAGGCGTCAGGGAGATGATACGTTTAGGCGAAGCATAGGCGGCCGAAGACGCTGACGCAATGATAAGAACAGAAAGCAAAATGATAAATTTTTTCAATACGCCAACTCCAATCAAAAAGCGCGCATAAAAAAAGAGGGCCTGCAAGGCTCCCTCTTCGATCGAGGATGAACAACGCCCGCGCATAACATCCATTCACTTTCCTCCGGTCGCCTGACTTCCCTCTCGGGTCCACAGTGGCGGGGCCGCTCCGGATTTTCACCGGATTCCCCATTGGAAAACGCAAATATTCTATTTTCACGTTACTGGGTCATTCTATCACAAATCAGAGATTACAGCATTCCTTAGTGAATTTATGGAAACCTTCCAGCGCCATCTCCGGCGTGAGCGTGGACATGCAGGGCTTCGGGCAGTGATAGTTCCAGCAGCCGACGTCCGGACATGTGCAGAGGACTTCGCGGAACCACGGCATTGTGAAGCCAATCTTCCGGCTCGGAGTACAGCCAAAAAGCCCAAACGTAGGAGTCCCTGCAAGTCCAGAGAGGTGGAGCGGCCCAGTGTCCGGCCCAACAGAAGCTGTGCAGTTTTTAATGACAGCGCACATCTGGTCATAATTTATCTTATCCGTAAGGTCTATGATGTTGTTTCGACCATTTAGCACTTCCATTATCCGTATGTTGTTCTCTTTCTCAACAACCCCGTGACCGTTAAGCACAACTCCCCATTCTTCGTCGAGAAGCGCGGATATGAACTTGGGCCAATATTCGATTGGCCATAGTTTCTGCGGCTTGCTCGCGCCCGTGATACAAAACACTCTCTTTTTCGGCAATGGCACAAGCAACTCTTTGGCATACGCCATAGCTTCGCCAGACGCCTGTATCATCGGTACGTCGCGCAGGTCTTTGTCTATTTTCACCTCTTCAAACCATTTCCAGACGTTGCCGTCGTAGCATAACTTTTCTATCGTGCTGTTATAGCCGTAACGGTGAGGTATGCCCGAGAACAGGGATATCATCGCCGCGGAGCCAGCGTTGTGCACTGATACGAGATAATCGAAATTACGGCGACGCACGTCTGCGACGCATTTAAAGAAGTCTAAATGCTTGCGCTTGCTGTCCCAATACATGAAATCGTCGAAGCAATCCTGCGGTTCGAGTATGTTTTTGAATTCCGGCCGGGCAAGCATCGTGAGCTTAGCGTCCGGGAAACGCCGCTTGAACAGCCGTGCGCGCGCTATCGCCTGAAGTATGTCTCCAAACGCGCCGGCGCGTATCCAGAGGACTTTTGACGGGGTTGGCTCGGCGTTAAGCATCTTTGAACATTTCCGCCTCGACATATCCGCAGATTATGTGAATGAGCAGCGCGTGTATCTCCTGTATCCTTGGCGTGGAGGAAGACGGGACTTTCAACGCAATGTCGGCCATCTCAGGCAATACTCCACCGCAGCCGAGGAGAGCCACTAGCTTGAGCCTTTTTTTGCGTCCCGTTTCAAACGCCTTGACTACGTTCTTCGAATTGCCGCTGGTCGATATGCCTATGAGGACGTCGCCTGTGCGGCCAATGGCCCCTACCTGCTGCGAGAAGATATTATCGTATGAGCTGTCATTGCCGACGCTGGTCAGCACGGATGTGTCCGTATTGAGCGCGATTGCCGCCAGTCCGGGACGATTCTTTATGAGGAACGTGCCGACCATCTCCCCGGCGAAGTGCTGCGCATCCGCGGCGCTGCCGCCGTTGCCGCATATCATGATTTTATTTCCGGCTCTGAGCGCCGATATTATCATTTCGCAGATTTCGCGCGTCTTTTCCTGAAGCTCGATATCTTTCGCAACTCTTACAAATAACTCCGCTGACTCAAGCACTGTCTCACGGATATTTTTAGCGTCAAACCCCGGATCACTTATCCCCATCAGACTTCATCCTTTCGATTAGCCCTGTCGTTGAGAAACCCTCCAGCAGCGGGAGTATCACTACTTCTTTCGCGTACTGCCCTCCCGCGACCTGCTCCGGCTTATAATCCCCGCCCTTCGCTACCACGTCGGGTCGAAGCCGCGACAAAAGTTCCTCCGGAGTATCCTCGTCAAATATTACGACCATATCTACGTCAGACATCGCGGAAAGCACCCTCGCTCTCGCGTCCTGACCGTTCACGGGGCGGGCTGGGCCTTTCAGCGCGCGCACGGACTCATCGGAGTTCAAGCCAACGACCAAACGGTCGCCAAGCTTTTTCGCCCTCGCTAGGCTGTCCGCGTGGCCGACGTGGAAGATGTCGAAGCATCCGTTCGTAAAGACGACCTTCTCGCCGTTCTTTTGCCATTTTCCTATCTGCTTTCCAGCCGCGCCCGCGGAACATACTTTGCCGCTTGGTTCAGAGGCTCCGAGAAATTTCAACAGGTCTTCGCTCTCTATCGGTGAAGTCCCAACTTTTCCTACAACGATTTGTCCCGATATATTCGCCAGCTTAACCGCATCCGCCAATGACAGCCCAGCCGCCACCGACGCGGCAGCAACGGATATCACCGTGTCGCCCGCCCCCGAGACGTCAAAGACTTCCACTGACATGGCCGGGACATGGAGGATATCATCTTCCTCTATGAGCGTCGCGCCCTTCTCCGAGCGCGTCACTAGCAGATTAGCAAAATCATATTTGCGTCTTACAGACCTTCCCGCCTCGGCAACAGCATCGTCGTCATTGACAAGCTGCCCGTCGGCGACCAAGGACAACTCCGACAGATTCGGAGTTACAACAAAAGCTCCGTCGTAGCGCTCCCAGTCTGTCCCCTTCGGGTCTACAAAGACAGGGACTTTATGCTTTGCGCATGTCTTGATTATTGTCTGAGACAACGTCTCGCGGAACATCCCCTTGCCATAGTCTGAAACAATGACCGCTTTAACGCCGTCGTTCAGCGCTGATTCTATCTCCGAAATATACGCTGGCTCCTCTTCATCGAGCGGAGGGATGATATCTTCGCGGTCGAGCCGCATCATCTGCTGGCGACCGTTGCCGACCAGCCGCGTCTTCAGCGACGTGCATCCTCTGTAGACAAGCCCTGTCGAGTCCGCGCCCGAGGCTTTCAGCATCTCCGCGACCCTCCGGCCCTCGGGGTCGTCCCCGACCCTGCCGAGGAATTTTGTTGTGACGCCGAGCCTACGCAGGTTCATAACAACGTTGCCCGCGCCGCCGAGGATATATTTTTCATCTTTCACAAGGAACACAGGAACGGGAGCCTCCGGCGAGATACGTTTGACGACGCCCGATATATAGCGGTCGAGCATTATGTCGCCGACCACTAAGACTTTTACGTCGCTAAAGCCACCGGAACAAAGTTCGTATATCTTATCTAAAGCATCGGGTGAAAAATGGGTTTGATTTCTCATAAATTTAACCCCGTCTCCATGAAATTATCTGTTTCGCCGCGTCGCAAACATCCTCCGCAATGATTTCCGGCTTTCGTAAACCTTTCGGGTAATCACGCAGCACGTCTTGTCCGTAGCCCGTCGTCACGAGAACGGAAGGGATTCCCGCATTGACAGCCGTCTTTATATCAGAAATATTATCACCTATAAGCCAGCTTCGCGACAGGTCAATATCAAAATCCGCCGCCGCTCTTGTTATCATTCCGATCTTCGGTTTGCGGCAGTTACATTTGACACTATCGCCGTAATCGGGATGGTGCGGGCAATAATAGAATGCGTCAAGCTGTGCGCCCTGCGCGGCAAACAACTCCGTTATCCTATCGTTAGCCTCTTTCACAAAATCCTCCGTGAAATATCCACGGGCAACGCCGCTTTGATTTGTGACGACTATCAAAAGATATCCGGCGTCATGCAAAAACCGCAACCCCTCCGCGGCTCTTGGCAGCAGCGATATCTCATCAAGGTTGCACAGATAATCCCGCAGCTCTATTATCGTTCCGTCACGGTCGAGAAAAACCGCCGGGCGTGATATCTTTCCAGTTGATCTATTTTCTTCGTTCGCCATCTACATATTTTTCCTTATCATATTCATATTCGACAACATAGCAAGCTGGTCAAACACGACTCTAACTCTTTCAGGGGTCACGGAATCCAAACATTTATGCTTGAATTTTCTCTCGCACTCGATTGAATGGTCACACCCTGCATGGCGACACAGGGTATAGACACACCGGAACCAGGGCATTAGGAATCCAACATCCTCCGGCCTGGTCCCTCCAAATATACCAAGTGTTGGCACGCCTTCAAGAGCCGCCAGATGGAGTGGCCCTGTGTCGTTTCCAACAGATATGGTGCATTGGCTTGCTATTCCAGCCATGTTATAAAAATCAAGTTTACCGACCAAATTCATTAAATTCGAGCTATCTACGTGAGACACTATAATATCAGCAATTTCTTCTTCATAATTGCCATGGCCGTTAAGGACTATGCCCCATCCCTCGTCGGCTAGTTCCGTCAGAAATTCACACCAATAATCGGTGGGCCACATTTTACTTTTCCAACTGCCCCCTATAACGGCAAAAACTTTTTTTGCGGGGAGTCCTGATAATGTTTCCTTCGCGAAATCAATGCTGTCACCCGGTGGAAATATAGTAGGGGCCCTTCTCTCCCTTGCGGCGATGTCCAAGAAATCAAACCATTTCCATAAGTCGGCATCGTAAAAAATTTTATAGCCCGTGCCGATGTTACGCGGAATTCCGCACAACACTCCCATCGTGTCGCTTTTGCTTTTACCCTGCATACTTATGAGCCAATCAAAAGGCCCATTTTCTTTGACCGTCTTAACTGCTGCAAGATAATTTTTGAGCCCGTTTTTACTCCCTGTTATCACCTTATCAATAAATGGCTGACGTTCCATCAGCGGAGCGTACAGAGGCGCAGTAAGCATCGTGAGCTGTATGTTGGGAAAGCGATCTTTTAGAGCTTTGATTGACGAGACATCTTGAAGAACATCTCCAAGTCCCCCAACAACGCCAGCAAAACGAACAAACAAAACTTTATCCCCTGGTCGTAATTTATCAATCTCCTCAATATGCTTCAATCCACTGCGCTCCCATCATCACGAAACTTAACAATTTACGTTAATATTTTTATAATAGGTTATTCACCTAATCTTTTTCTAATTCAGTCACATACTCCGAGACGCCGTCCTCAAGGCTCGTGAACTTAGCCTTGTATCCTGCCTTGCGCAATGCTGTGAGGTCCGCCTGCGTATAGTTCTGGTACTGCCCTCGAAGTTCATCCGGGAAAGGTATATATTCTATCTCCCCGCCCTTGCCGTTCGCCGCGATAACTGCTTCGGCAAGCTCGCGGAACGAACGCGCCACGCCAGTGCCCACGTTGAACACGCCCTGCGTCGTCTTTCTCTTCTTGCTTAAACCTTCCAGCGCGAAATGGAGGACGACGTCCACGACGTCTTTTACGAAGACAAAATCGCGGCGCTGGTCGCCGTCCGCAACGCCGTCAACTCCGCGGAAGAGCTTTATCTTCCCCGTCGCCGCCAGCTGATTAAATCCATGAAACGCCATCGACGCCATCTTGCACTTGTGAGCCTCATTAGGGCCATAGACGTTGAAGTAGCGCAGGCCGACGAACGTGGTTTCCACATCGTCAAACCAATTCCGCGCCCACTGGTCGAAGAGGTATTTTGAATACGCGTAGATATTTATCGGGGCCTCGTTCGCGAAATCTTCCTTGAAGCCATTCTTGCCGTTTCCGTAAACGGACGCGGACGAAGCGTAGACAAAGGGCGTGCTGTTCGCTATGCACCACTGAGCGAGACAGCGCGTATAGTTATAATTATTCTCCATCATATAACGCCCGTCGCGCTCCGTCGTGTCCGAGCACGCACCCTGATGGATTATCCCGTCAAGTTCGAGATCCTCGTCAGTAGCAAGGAAATCTAACAAATCCTGCTTGTCCATATACTGCGAGAAACGCAGCCCGACAAGGTTGCGGAACTTTTCGCTGTTCTTGAGGTTGTCGACGACGAGGATATCGTCTATCCCAATGTCGTTAAGCCCCTTGACTATATTGCTTCCTATAAACCCGGCTCCTCCGGTTACGATGTACATATATATCAGAACTCCTTTGTTAAGCTGTCAAATTTCATTCGTACAACGCTAGGCTTTATTTCCGTTAAAATAGACTGAGACCGTCTCTTCGCGTAAAAAGTCTGGAGAGGTTTTTCTCTTCCTACCGCACAGACCAACCATGGCATATTATAACCAACTTCAATTGGTTGGACATAGTCAAAGATACCCACGGTCGGGACTCCGCTCAACGCGGCCATATGTAAGGGCCCAGTATCGTTGCCAATGGCAGCGTCGCACTCTCTGACTACCGCAGCCATTTTTAAATAATCTAATTTCCCGACAAGGTTCAATCCATTGTTGACTCCTATTCCGTCTAATATTTGATTGACGATCCTTTCTTCTCTTTGTCCATACCCATTCATGATTGGCAACCAACCGTCGGAGACCAAAGGCCGCAAAAAATCGATCCAATTATCGACAGGCCACATTTTCTGCTCCGTGCTAGCGCCCGATACAACAAAAATTTTCTTTCTATCCTTAAATGTTAAAAATAAGTCCTCAGCAAAAGAAACGTTTTCATCTGTTGGAAAAATGGAAGGCTGCAATCTGTCGTTGAGGTCTATGCCGTTGGCGTTAGCCCATTTATAAACATTGCATGTGTCAATGAATGGGAAATATTTACTGCTTCCAAGGCGATTTTTAACTCCGCCAAAAAAGCTTAGAAAGGGCATGTGAGAACCCTTGAATGTCGAGCCGATCCAGTCATATTTTTTCTCGCGCAGCAACGCCGCTGTCTTCATCATCTCGGCGACGGGCGATTTTTCACCGCAAATCACATCATCGATGTACGGCTGCGATTTAACTATTCCGACATAAGGCGGCGTAGTCAGAAAGGACATCCGCACATCGGGGAATTTCTGCTTGACCAGAAAAGCGCAAGTCAAGGCCTCTAATACGTCCCCCAACGCGCCAAAACGCACCCATAAAAACTTATCATTTGGGTTAGGGCTTAGAAAATTTTGAAAAGACACAGAACAAGTCTCCCTCGATAAAATTATAGATTTGCCGCCAATACGCGACTTCAACCACATCACAGAACCAAACTTGTCTGCTTGACGAACAAATTATTAGTCATAGTTGCATACTTTTGGCAGATTTGCAACCTTGTCCATATTTATGATTTCCCGTGGACACGCCTATTACATTTATTTATTATAATATGTATAACTCAAACTATAAAAGTCAGGACAAGGTTTTTTCATATCCTGTTATAATGTATATGGCACATATAAAAATTATGGGTAATCAAAGTTTTCCTTTATTATTTATACTGCGTTACTTATCGCGCGGATTATGGAGATGTTTTTGTTGCTTAAAAATTTCGCTGAACGTAAATTCGGCTTTGAAGAATTTAGCTTCTGGTGTTTTACACTGGGAACCGCATTTTCCGCACTGGGGCCAGTCTTCCATTACACAGGTTGGCTGTCGGCCATAGCGGCTTTGCTCTATGGAAAACTGCGTTATAAAACAAACCTATTTTCATGGCCACAAAAACAGAAAGACGGACGAACTATTTTATATATCCTCCTAGCGGCTTTCATTTGGTCGCTTATTGCAAACGCGTTTGGCGCCGATTCTTTCTCCTCATGGGGGCGTTCCGCGTCCATTCCGCTCGAGTTGCTTATTGCGGTCTTTCTTGCCATGCGGTTGCTTGAGAGCGAAGAAACTCTCGATAAATTTGCAACGCTTATCATAATAGGCGGGATAATTTCAAATTTTTATTTTATATTTATCACCCCGCTTACGCTGAAAATACACGGCAATATAGTAAGTGGAAATGCGCTTGGTATATACAATATTTTAATTCTGCCGGTTTTCTTCTGTTATGCGCTTTGGCGCAACAAGAAGGGCGTGTCCATAGCAATATTGCTCTGTCTTGCAAGTATGTTTTCACTGCTCTCAAATTTTTCTACGGGCCCATGGATCGCCGGCCTTATAGAAATCATCGTCATCTCTTTCTGTGCGATAAAAAATAAGAAACTCTCGGTTGGTCTCCTTGTCAAAATTGTTTTAGCTTTCTTTATCATATTATTAGTCTGCGCCGCTCAAAACAAAAATATATCGGATAAATTTACAAACGAATTAACACAGTTGTCGTACA
>JAUNSQ010000055.1 GCA_030539135.1 Synergistaceae bacterium
GGGGGCAAGTTCGCCGAGCTTGTTTTTATTGACGACAACGCTGTCGTTTATATCGCAGTCTTGCGGGTAAATCATGAACCCCTCGCCGCAGCAGGCCGTTACCGTTGACATTGGCACATAGACCATATCAGACACGGCAAGCAGGCCGTTGTCCATCTTTTGCATCCTAGGGCTTGGATAGATACTAACGCCGTTAGGAAGCGTATGGTTGTCCGCGCATAACATCTCTCCCTCGCCGCTCAGGAGCCAATTAACATTGACCCCCAGTTGAGAATAAACGTTCATTACACTGCGCGGAACTTCTCTCTGCCCATTCTCATAGTTAATATAGGCACGCACAGAAATATTAGCCATAGAAGCGATTTCCTTCTGTGTTTTCTTTAAACATTCTCTTGCTTGGAGAAGACGCTTTTCAATGCACATTTATTCACCAAACCCCTTGACAAAGTGCACATACGTTCGTATTATACATACGAACAGTCGTTCACTACGGCACTAAGGAGATGATACATCATGTCGGAAAGTACGGCAATAAGGAATTTATTAAGGGCACGTCTAATTGAAAAAGGAACTAGCGTTGAACGTTGGGGGCGCGAGCATGGCTACATACATGGTGTCGTTCATAGAGTGCTTTGCCGTTACATTGGCAACGCAAAACGGCCAAGAAAAAACACTGCATCAGACATAATCATCAGCCAGCTCGAAGCCGAGACTGGCATAAAAATCTGCGGTTAATGGTTGGAAATACAAGCGTAACCAAATGTGGCTAACCGTCGCGCAGCTCGCACAAATAAATAACACTACGGCGCAGGCCGTCCGTAAGGCCATATCGGCTGGGCGCTACACGTCGGCGAAATATGGCGACAGTTCTTCGCGCGGCGGAGCCGGAGGCCGGGCATGGCTCATATCCGCCTACGACCCCGCGATACCGGACGCGGCGCGGCGCACGCTAGGCATAGAGACACGCTCACAGCAGCTACAGGAACATCTTGCGCAGGAGGCGAACCGTATGAACATAAAACCCGAAAGGATACAGGACGAGGCGACCACACAGCGGCTGCGTGTCATTCGGCTCGCTCAGGATAAGCCGAAGGGCATAAAGGCCCGCGACTGGCTTATAGAAGTGTCCAAGATCGAAAACGTCTCCGTCCCGACGATCTATCGCTGGCTGAAAGACGCCAAGCGCGGCAAAGTCGTATCCGACCGCGCGCCGGTCCCCGTAGCCCTTGAAGCTACGTCCGGCCCCATATCGATACAGGTCAAAAGCCGCAGTTTCGCGCCACAGGCAATGGAGTACGGTATCGCGCTGCTTATGAACAACCCACACATGGACACGAAAACGGCATATCTGGAGCTCTCCGTCGAGGCCGACAAACAAGGCTGGGATATCGGCTCCATGCCGTCGTTCTACAGGGCCGTCTCACAACTCCCACCAGTGGCCCGCATACTCACGTCGCGCGGCAAACGCGGGCTGGAAGCCGTTGTCAAAATGCCGATATACAGGGACATAACGAAATACGAGGTTTACGAAGAGCTCGTAGGCGATCAGCACATATTCGACTATACGGTGCTGGACGACGACGGAGAACCAGTGCGTCCCGAGATGTTCGTATGGGGCGACACCCGCAGCCGTTATCTCACGGGCGTATGGCCGGTCACGGGCCACTACGACAAATTCGCCGTCGGTATGTCGCTGCGCGAAGCCTGCAAATGGGGAATACCCAAGATACTGCACACAGACTGGGGCAAGCCAGAGAACTCAAAATACGTGGCGCAGTTCCGCGCCCAGCTCGCTGGTTATACGGTATTCAGGAATGAGGCAGTCGAATGGATAGAAGAGCCCGTCGCGCAGACGAAATCAAAGCCGCGCAACGCACAGGCCAAACCAATAGAGAGCTGGTTCTTTCACGCATTTGAAAAACCCTTGATGCAAAAGGGCCTCCCCGGTTACTCGCGCCGTGACTTCGACGAGAAGAAGAACGAATTCATACAGGCCAACCTGCGCAAAGATATAAAGACAAAGAACCTGCTCCACGCCAGAGACTTCTTTGACATCGTGCTCAGCCTCTGGTCGGAGTGGAACGCGCATACGATGTCGGACGGCTCGGTGCCAGAGGAAGTCTTCATGGGCGGCATAGTCCGCCCCGACATCTACCGCTTCGGCGATGAGACGTTGGATTTCCTCTTCCTTCCGGCAGAGAGGCGCAGGGTCACAAAGAGCCTCGTCGGCGTCACGCTGCCCGGGTTCGGCAGAGTGCAGTGGCATTCGCCGAAGCTCTCCGGCCTCAACGGCAGGAACGTAGAAATACGCTACAACCCTTACGAGCCGGAGCGGGCGTACATTCTCGACGTCGATTCTCACGAGATGATAGATATCGCGGAACAATGGAAGGTCGTAGACCCGCACGACCGCAACGCCTTTACGGATAAGATACGCCGCCAGAACCAGATACTCAAATACTGGATCGAGGCGGTCAGCAAAGTTTGCCGCACCCAGACAAAACTCCACAAACTCTCTCCATACGCGAAGGCGGCGGCGAAGATCAGCAGCATGGAGCAGGCGCGTGAAACATTGGTGGTAAGCGCGTCCGAGGTCGACCAGAAGATCATCGGCTTCGACGCGAAGTTCTTTGAGCAGCAGGCGTTAATACGCAAAATACAGTAAGGAGGAATGGACATGGAAGTAAGTACGGCAGAGAAACTTGAACAGTTACGCGAAAAGGTATCGGAAGGCAGGATGAGCAACTCGCTTCTGGCGCGTATCACGGGAAAGTCGTCATCAACGGTCAGCCAAGTTCTGAACGGCAAGTATCAGGGCCGGCCTGAGGTTATCGACGAAATGCTGCAGGCCGTCGAGGCGCACAAAACGGCGCACGAGGACACGGGCGCGGAAAATGTCTCTACTTGGCTCACAGGCGGCGAACAGCTTATCAACGGCATCTTGAACCTCACATATCACACAGCGGGCTTCAGCGCGATCGTAGGGCCGTCAGGCATCGGCAAAACCTATACGTCGAAACTTTTCAGCGAGGCTCACAGCGACACGGCCTACATCCGCTGCGCGGACAGCATGGGTGATGTTGTTCAGGCGGTGCTCGACGTGGTTGGCGCTCCGGCATACGGTACCAAGACGCAGAAGATGCGCCGCGCGATTGCCGGGCTGAAGGAGCGAGGTATAAAGATGCTGCTCGTCGACGAGGCCGACCTTCTTGTAACGGACGGCAGCAAGCCCGCGATCCTGCGCAAGATATCGGTCTTCCGGGAAATAAAAGAATCCGGCGTCGGCGTCGCAATGATAGGGCTTGAGTCCTTCGACAACGCGCTGCGCTCGGTCGGCGAAACCTACGTCACAAGCCGCCTCGACTACTTCCGCAAGGTCAAGGACACGGCGCAGGAGGAGCTCGCATATTTCCTTGGCACTCAAGGCTGGGACCCTGAGACGCTCGACGGGAAATACGCAATACAGCTGGCGCCGAAGCGCGGCTCCCTGCGTTTCCTTACAAAACTGTCTCAGACGGCGAAATTTCTCGGCAGCCTGAAAGACGCGCTCGCCGTCACGTTCACGACGGTCGGACACGTCAAGGAGGTGTAGAAGCGATGATCCGAGACGCGATGTCGCGCAGGGCCGTAAGCGGCCCATACACAAAACGCAGTTTAAGGTATCTGACCCCGCGGGAAATAGAGATAGCCTGCGACGGAGACAGGGCGACAAGGTTGATGCGCGAGCAAGTCCTGATCCACCCCAACGGCAAACTCTCAATTATGGTTCCGGACATAAGGATACCGCGCGAATCGAAGCTACTGGGACTGCTCAACACATGCAAGTTAATGATCATAAGCAGCTTAAGCTGCGGAAAGGAAGGCAAACATGGCAAGAATAAAACCGCAAAACATTCAGCCCATAAGGAATATCGAAGAAGCAAACGATGCCCTGCGTGAGATAGGAGAACTCAAACGCATCACGACAGACATCGAAAATCGCCTCAACGACGATATCGCCGCGCTCAAGGCAAACGCGGCGGAAGAGGCGGCCCCGCATAATACGAGGTGTGCGGCGCTCGAAAACGGGCTGCTGGCGTTCGCCGAAATCAAGAAGGATGAGATATTCGACGGCAAGCGTAGCCTCAAGCTCGACTATGGCGAACTCGGTTACCGCAAATCAACAGAGCTCGCGACGGCAAAAGGCAGCACTTGGAAGACCGTCCTCGGCAGATTGAAAGAACTGGCGTTCACGGAGGCCATACGCACGAAAGAAGAACCGGACAAAGACGTGATGAGCCAATGGCCGGACGAACGCCTCGAACTGGTAGGAGTGCAGCGTAAGGAAAAAGACACCTTCTGGTTCGAACTTGACCTTGTGAAACTCGCACAGCTGCCATGAGCGAAGAACAAAAAGAAGGCTGGGGCTTGTCCAACAAAGGCGGTGTCAGAGCCCACTATTTCAGAAATGGCGTAAGCCTCTGCGGCAGACATAAAAACGGGATGCTGGGCGACCTATACAACTTCGTCATAAAAGAGTTTGCCTGCAGGGAATGTTGGAAGATGAAGAACAGGGAACCATAAGCGAAACGGGGCTTCGGCCCCGTAATCCGGAGGCGGTGCTCCGGGTCTGAAGAGCAGCCAAAACAAGGAAAGGAGCTAACGACATGCCATTGTCAAAGAACATAGATAAGAAGCAAAAGAAAGTTATCTGGAGCCTTGCCAAAAAAGGACTTGGGGTCAGCTCCGACACGTTGTACGCGCTGATTATGGAAATGTTCAGCGCAGAGCGCATGTCAGCGCTCACATACAATCAGGCGGAACTGCTTATAAAAGAACTCCGCCGCAAAATATGCGGCCTCGGCTTTAACAGTTTGACATCCCTCCAATACACGGGTATCAAACGCCGCGCCCAGTCGCTGGGCTGGACAAAGGAAGGTTTGAGAAAGTTCATCAAAGCTGAAACAGGCGTAGACGACATATCGTGGCTATCCGTAGCACAGGCGAGGATGGCAATAACAGGCATGGAGAAGATAAAGAAATGGCGCGCAAACAACCCCAAAGAGGAGCAAATAGATGGCATACAGTGAGAATGTAAAAAAAGAAGCCAAGCGGCTGTATCTCGCTGGACACAGCTGCAACGACGTGGCCGAAAAGCTGAACATCAACCCCGATACGGTGTTCCGTTGGCGCGCCCGTTACGATTGGGACGCCGACCTGACGGATGACTCCGTAGCAGGGTTACGAAAACAAGTAGCGGCCATCGCCTCTTCCGACGAGCCGATGACGGAGGCCCAGAGCCGGAAGCTCGACAAGATATCACGAGCTCTCGAAAAGCTCGAACGTTCCTCCGCACGGCAAGGCAAGGACGCAAGAAATCGCAAACGCAAAAAAGAAGGCATCCCGCCGTTATCGGAGAGCGCTGTGGGCGATGTCAGAAGCCGCGCGCTCGACATGCTCTATCCATACCAGCGCGAATTCTGTCTTGACGACAGCCGTTTCCGGCTGCTCCTCAAAAGCCGCCAGACTGGGTTTTCCTTCGAGTTAGGCCTTGAGGTCATCCTAGGTGCGCTGCTGCGCAACGAAAATCAGATAGTCGTCTCGGCCTCTCAGGATCAGTCCGACCTTGTCCGCGCCTACTGCATAAACTGGTGCAACGAGCTCGGCGTCGAATTCCTAGAAGACGACAAGACACTGATACTTCCGGGTGGCAAATACGGGGCGTTCCTGCCCTGTAACCCAAGGACGGTACAAGGTTACTCAGGTGACCTCTATCTTGACGAATACGCTTGGCACATGAAGAACCGCCTCATGTGGCAGACGGTCATCCCGATAGCCACCGTCGGCAAGAAGCGCGTAACTGTCGTCAGCACGCCCTATACTGAGACGGATATGTTCGGCGAGCTCATTATGAACCCGGACAAGTACAACCGTTTCAGCCGTCATACGGTAACCATACACGACGCTATTGCCGGAGGGCTGGATGTCGATATAGAAGACCTCCGTAGTCTGCTCGATAACATATCCTTCGCGCAGGCTTACGAATGCAAGTTCTTTGCCGACGCCCTTTCGCTGCTCTCACCGGACGAAGTCCGAGCAGCATTCGACGACGAATGTCTGCATTACGTGCAGGGCTACGTCTGCGGCGGCGTCGATATCGGACGTCAGCGCGACATTACGGCGGCCGTCCTCTCCGAACAGTATATAGACAATGGTGACAAGCTCGTGGCGATACGGCACATGGATGTCATGGACAAAATGAAGTTTGCCGATCAGCAGCTCCATCTTGAAGCTCTCGTAGAAAGCTGGAAGATAAAACGCATGTGGATAGACAACACCGGGATCGGCATGAACCTCGCCGAGAATATGCAGTCAAAGTATCCAAGCAAGGTAACGCCAACCACGTTTACGCGGGAGAAGAAAGAGGCTTGGGCGCTTGGCGTCAAGAAACTGTTTGAGAGCGGCAAGATACGCATTCCAAATGACCGCGACCTCGTTATGCAGCTCCACTCCATAAAGCGCAAACCGACCGAAAAAGGTTTTACCTATG
Source organism: Synergistaceae bacterium (assembly GCA_030539135.1). GTDB lineage: Bacteria > Synergistota > Synergistia > Synergistales > Synergistaceae > JAUNSQ01. The sequence continues at coordinate 6,530 of JAUNSQ010000055.1, forward strand.
ACGCTGATCGCAACGAACAGGTAAAGCACGCAGACCTATTTTGGGCCCTCGCGCTCTCTGTTCAGGATTTTGCCGGACGCAGACGCGTACTGACCTCCGGCAACGTGAAAATGGTGAGGTGATCTGAATGAGATGCCCGTATTGCGGAGAGGAAAAGACGGCCGTCAGGGAGACGACGGACTATACGTATCAGGTCGGTCGCAAGCGTCTGTGCCCAAAGTGCGGCAAATACTTTTTGACGCTTGAGCAGCTGGCCGAACTCAAACTGACGAAAGAGGCATACGCAAATGGCGGCAACGCCCAGAAATAGGCTGGATAAGATCGCGGCAAACCTTAAAACCGCGCTGGCTAGATGCTGGGACAGACAGACGCGAGACTTTCTTCTGTGCCTGCTGGACGCTTCCTCCGTGAATAACGAGAGGATCACAGAAGAATACGTCAGCAACATCGAGAGCCTCGCCGGAGACTTTCTCGGCAAAGGGCTTGAATCGGCCGCGCGCAGACCGATAATCGAAATGTCGTCCAGGTCTTATCTGAACGGCAAACAGACGGTCAGCGCAGATTTTGCGCTAACCGTCGCCGACCAGAAGGCAATCGAAATGATGCAGAAATACAGCTTTCACTGGGTCGGAAGAACATACGACCGTTTCGTTTCAGATGAGATAAATCAAGCAGTCGGCGAATATTTCAAGCGCGGGCTCACAAGAGCGCAGCTTGCCGAAGGGCTGGAAATAATCTTCAAAGACCATGAGACGCCCAAAGTAGAGGGTTATTTCTCACTGCTTGCGGACCACCTCACGATGAAGATATCGGAGATGGGGCACGTCGCCAGCTACGAAGAGGCCGGAATAGAGTATATTGAGATAGTGGCCCGTCTCGATGAGCGCACGACGGCTATCTGCAGAGCGCTGCACGGAAGGGTCATTCCTCTGTCCGTAATGTCCGGGCAGCGCGACAGGATGCTGTCCGCCGCCGAATCCGGCGATATGGAAGCTGTCAAGCGTGCCCAGCCGATGATCAGCGGCAAATTGGAAAAGCGTCTGTCGTTTATAGGCAGGACAAGCGACCTTATAAAGGAAGGCATAGGCATGCCGCCTTACCATTTCCGCTGCCGCACGACAACAGCCGCCCACTTTGAACCGGCGACATATCACGAGAAGGTCGCGCAGTGGGCGATCGACGGCGAAGCTCCTCATAAAGAGGTCTCAAAACTGCTGGCATACGCAAAGAATGCGCACTGGGGAACACATAAACTGGAATATCAAGGCATCTGGCGAGAGGCCGCCCGCCACCACTATATAAAACATGCTAATGATGTCGGTGTATCTTCGATGGCAGAGTATAATACAAAACTAATGGAGCTTGTGCGCGGCGGTAAGAGGGATGTTTTTGTGGCTATAAAAGAGAAAGAACATCCTCATCCCGTCTTGATGATGCGCGACAACAAAACTCAGGAATATGTGGTCATCAATATTAACGGACAGCAAATAGCCAGCTATTACAGGTTGAATGATAAAAAATGGGAAAAACTATTACAGAAACAAGATGTTCTATTAAGGCTGCCAAGGGAGGTGTCGAAATGGATAGGGTTCATGAATTTCTCAAAGGCGAGATAGAATTTCATAATCACGGGACGTTAGATAAGATGCTTGCATGGTATGCGGCATGGGCCGGTTCGTCTTGGATCCCGCCGCTCAATCCGCCATACGACACATACCGCGATGTTGATAGCTCAGAGCTGGAAGTTCGTTCCGCGCTCGAATTTATCAGGTCAGAGCTAACACCGCCACAGCTTAAATCTCTGGCCGAATGGGATGGATTATATTGCAAATGGCGCGACGAGGGCATCTTCTTCAAACGCTATCGCGATGCTCAGGGCGGTCGTTTCACTTGGGAGGACGAACGGGCTTTCGGCGAGGAAGAGCTTGGCAGAAAAATACCGAAATCGCACTGGTGGTATTGGCCACCGGATGAAAATAAGGACTAAAGGGAGGGTGAAAGCCCTCCCTAACTTGTGCACAATGTTACAAAAAGTTTTCAATTCTGCGCGGCCGCAATATTATTTTACATCCGCAGTCGAAAATTTAATTTATTTAGGCAGAGACTAACTAAAAGGCATTGCGCAACTCTTTTAGATGCGCAATCAGGTTGCGCAATCGGAGTTATCCACAGCCACAAAAGAGCAAAAATGCCCTCCAAAACGATTTGGAAGGGCTATTTTGTAAAATCTCTCAAACATAGTTTTAATGCGGTCTTAAACATATCAGGTATATTTTTAAACGGTCTTTTAAACGTTTTTAAACGCTCAGATGCGCCCCCGCCGCAAAATCCGAGAAAAATCGGAAAATCCGACATAATCGCACCCTTTATTCTCATATAATAATAACTCCCCTTACCCCAAAACCCCGCTTATATCAACACTCCACGCCCATTTTCACCTTCGCGCCAGATTATCATCTTTTCCGAGAATATCCAACAGTATCGGCGGCGTTTGTGTAAATTGGCCGAAATATCCGTGGAATTTCCATTTTGTGGTATAAATAGATACGCCGCGCGCAAAACCGCGCGGCTTGGAGGAATGTTTATGGAGTTCAAAGGGAAAGCCGCGACATATC
>JAUNSQ010000190.1 GCA_030539135.1 Synergistaceae bacterium
CTATGACCAACAGCAAAAACAGCAACAATATAATTTTACGGCGTTTGAGTTTTGCGCTTTTCATGCAGACATGATACTACATAAATGGCCGAATTTTCATTAAACAGTTTGAACATTGCCATTTAAACATTTATACTCTATACATTATGTATGGGGGTGGATAGATGTTTACGAGGGGCGTAAAACAAACCAAAAACCGCGGAGCAACGCTGATTTTCATAGTGCTCGTCGGTTTTATTATGCTCTCTATCTTAAGCGCCCTGATAATCTCCATCGCTGCAAGGACGATAAAGCTTGAGACATGGCAGAAAGAGTACGCCGTTAAATACCGCCTTGAGCACCTGGCGCGCTCGGCGGCGGACGCGACCGTCGAAGCGATAATAGCGACGAGCGCGGACTTCGGCACGACATCCGAGCTTATCTCCGGCGTGTCATCCGACAAGACCACCGTAATAGAGGACTCCGACAGCGGCATAACAAATCAAGTACAGCTCCTGATAATGGGCAACCCCGCGAGCAAGCTGTCTGTAACTGCCACGGCCTACGAGGGCGACAAGCACGCCGCGGTCAAAGCCGATATCTTGATGTCTACTGCTCCTAAGACAGTCACGTGGAGGATCAAAAGATGACCCGCCGCCGCGGACTGCTCATGGTCGAACTTCTTATCGCGATGCTCGTATTTATGGTCGGGCTTCTCGCGCTGACGCTTTCTCTGACATTTGGAGTGCGCCTTATAAAAGAATCGGGAGAAACGACGGCATCGGCGCAAAGCGTGACGAACTCTCTTGAGACACACATGATGGACAGGATATTAAAAGGCTCGTCGGCCGCTACGCCATCCGGCGACAGCGTAACGGCGATGCCGGACAGGTCGATAACGATAAACGGCAAGACGATCAGCCTCAAATGTTACCGCTACAGGCTGGGGCAGAAAAGGGCGACACCGCTCTATATCGTGGAGAGACAATAACCTGAGGCGCGAAAACGGCTTCACACTCATAGAAGTGCTGATAGGCATGGTGCTTTCGGTCATCGTCCTCGGCTCGATAGCGTTCGGCGTCAAATCGGGGATAACGCTGTTTTCAAAGGGCAACGCGTCAAGCGTCGTCATCAACGATACAAGGACGGTCGTTGACTCGTTTAACCGCCGGATATCGCCGCTGCTCGCCGTCACAAAGAGTCTGGATATCGTCAACGTCGGCGACTCGTCTGAGATACCTTTAGCGTCGTCGCTGACGTCTAGCGACCATTACGTTTTTCTCAACGACAGCGGCCAGCTCATACACCGCACGAAGTCGGGGGACGTCACGCTGCTCGGCTCGGGTCATGTCGTTTCGCTTGACTTCTCCATCCCCGTATCCTCCGCCGATAACGCGGGGAACTACATGCTCACGGTAACTCTAACCACAAGATACAAAGAGCAGGAGACTGCGACACAGAGCGCAGTCCTAACAAAAGCCCTGTTCAACAAACCTGAAAAATCTGGGAACAATGCCGTCTCAGGGAGCTACAAAGGCAACGCGCTGCACATCACCTGCACGAACTATCTGCGCATCCTGAACGGAGAGACGGGAGCGTCCGCCGCCAACACTACCTTGACAAAAAACACTCTGCTCACCGCTGATTACGCCGTCTATGATACAGACGAGAGCATACGCTGGCTCGTCGCGGCGTCCTCGTCCGACGCCACCGTAGTCGTAGACACAAAGGCTGCGGAGGGCTATATGGCGATAACGACCGCGTCGGGAGATATGATAGAAGACGACTTCCTTCACCCAATGCCAAGCGACGACATCTACGTAAAGACGTCGTCAGGACATGAAAAATACAGCAAGAACACATACTATATCAGGTACGCTGTTGGATCTAACTGGAGCCCGTGGGTAAAAATAGCGAAAAATACAAATACAAGGATGTTTGGAGAAGACGGGGTTACGCAGGACATAAAAAACTATTTTGATGAATTCGGCGTGAATTCAAAAGGCCAGACTATAAGGAACATAGACTCCGAAGCGTTAAAAGACAATACCGTGACAAACGTGGTCGACAATGAAAACTTCGTGGCAAATTTAAAAACACTGAAGAATATCGACCTTATTTCGATGGGGGCTGTGTCATGGGCATATATTAACAGCGGCGGCAGTTTCTTTTACTGGACCCCAGTAGAAGTATCGCCTCTTGCCGCCGGAGTAGAAGTTCCTGTCATACGTTTCAACTTTAAATCAGGAACATATACGGTTTGGATAGCCACGGTCACGCGAACTGCAACTAACAACAAAACCAATAAAAAGTTTACTACGGATTACGGTATGCTGCCTACCGAAACAAAAGATTATGCAGCCTAC
>JAUNSQ010000056.1 GCA_030539135.1 Synergistaceae bacterium
TATACGACGATAGATAAATTTAAAGTGCTCAGGGAAGCTCGCGCGGCTTACGAATTCCTTTCACACAAATAAATCCAGAACATTATTTACGGAGGCAGATCTTGATGCAGTATAGAAGCGGAAAAGAACTTAGGGAATTGTTTTTATCATTTTTTGAAGAAAAGGGATGCAAACGCTATCACAGCTTTTCATTAGTCCCTGACGACCCGACGCTGTTGTTTACGATTGCGGGGATGGTCCCGTTCAAGCCGTATTTTCTCGGGATAAAGACCCCTGAGGTGACAAGGGCCACGACCGCGCAAAAGTGCGTGCGCACAAACGATATCGAGAACGTCGGACGAACTGCCCGTCACCATACATTCTTTGAAATGCTCGGCAACTTCAGCTTCGGCGATTATTTTAAAAACGAGATAATCCCGTGGTCATGGGAGCTGCTTACGGAGCGTGTAGGCCTTGACCCGGACAGACTGTACGCAACGATATACCTCGACGACGATGAAGCGCATGATATTTGGAGGGACAAGGTAGGACTTCCAGAAAACAGGATAGTCAGGCTTGGCGACGACGATAACTTCTGGGCGGCCGGTCCCGTGGGACCATGCGGGCCGTGTTCTGAGATAATCTACGATCAGGGCGAGGAGTACTCGTGCGGAAAGCCGACATGCGGCGTTGGATGCGACTGTGACAGATATCTTGAGATATGGAACTTAGTCTTTATGCAGTACAACAGAGACGCAGCTGGCAAGCTGACGCCGCTTCCCAAGAAGAACATAGATACGGGGATGGGGCTGGAACGTCTCGCCTCCGTCGTGCAGAACGTAAGGACCGACTTTGAGACGGACCTCTTCCGTCCAATCATAGACAAGGCGTGCTCGATCAGCGGCACAGAGTATGGCAGCAACAAGTTGAACGATATGGCTGTTAAGGTCATATCAGACCATTTAAGAGCATCGGCTTTTATGATAGCGGATGGAATACTGCCCACAAACGACGGAACGGGATATGTCCTAAGAAGGATAATACGCCGCAGCGTCCGTTTCGGGCGTCTGCTTGGGATAGACCGTCCGTTCCTCACGGAGCTTCTTCCGGCGGTGCGCGAGTCCGTCGGCGACGAATATCACGAACTCATAGAACAGTCCTCGGCGATAGAGCAAGTCTTGAAGACAGAGGAAGAACGCTTCTCAAGGACCCTCACTCAGGGCAGCGATTTGCTAGAGTCTGAAATGGAAAAGGTCGAAAAAGACGGCTCCAAGATACTTTCTGGAGAAGTCGCCTTCGTCCTTTACGATACGTTTGGCTTCCCGCTCGAACTGACTGAGGAGATGTGCGCGGAACGTTCCATCTCTATAGATATTGACGGTTTTGAGGCCGCGATGGAGGAACAGCGCACACGCGCTCGCGCTTCCAGCAAACAGACGAGCAGCGTCATATCGAAAAACGTATACACTGAACTCGCCGATAAGATCGCGCCGACGCCGTTCTGCGGCTATTCCGCGATGGAGGCCGATACGGAAATAGCCGCGATAATAGTCGACGGGGCGCAGAGCGATTCTATCAGTGAAGGAACAAAGGCCGATATCGTGCTTTCCAATACTCCGTTCTATGGTGAAAAGGGCGGACAGGTCGGCGATACCGGAACGATAACGTCCGGCGACTGCGTATTTGAAGTGGAAGATACGATATATCCGGCTTCCGACCTTATCGTACACAGGGGAGTATTAAAGAGCGGGACTCTTAAGAAGGGACAGAGGGTCACAGCGGCTGTCAACGCGGATAGACGCCGCGCGATACAGCGCCACCATACCGCGACGCATCTTCTGCACGAAGCTCTGACAAGAGTGCTTGGCAAACATGTGCGCCAGGCTGGTTCGCTCGTTACTCCGACGTTCCTGCGCTTTGACTTTAACCATTTCTCGCCTGTTACGATCGACGAGATACGCGAGGTGGAGCGCATCGTATACGAACAGGTGCTGAAGTGTTCGCCGGTAGAGACAAACGTCATGCCTATCGAAGAAGCCAAGAAGACTGGCGCTAAAGCCCTGTTTGACGAGAAATACGGCGACGAGGTCAGGGTCTTGAAGATAGACGATTACTCGACGGAACTTTGCGGAGGAACACACGTCAAAAATACCGGCGAGATAGGACTGATAAAGATAATCAAAGAAGAGGGCATAGGTTCCGGCATACGCAGGATAAACGCTATCGCAGGGTATCCCGCTCTCGAACTCAACCAGCGTCTTGGCTATGCGGTCGCCAGCATGTCGAACATGCTTGGAGAAGATATGGATAATATTACGAGCCGCATTGAAGAACTGCTTGACGAGAAGAAGGTCCTTGAGCGCAAGAACAGAGAGCTCCAGGTCAAAGGAGCAATGGCCGATATCGAAGATACGGTCAAGCCTTGCGCTACGATAAACGGAGTGGACCTCATAGCGGAACGTTTTGACAATATTACTCCAGATTTACTGCGCCAGATTGGGGACAGAATAAGGCAAAAATATCCGACGGCCCTTATGCTCCTTGCCGGCGTCGGAGAGCTTGGCCGCGTATCGCTTACGGCTATGGCAAGCGACGAGGCGATAGCGAAGGGAGCGCACGCTGGCAATATGCTGAAAGAGACCGCCGCGCTGCTTGGCGGCAAGGGCGGCGGACGTCCTTCGCTCGCGCAGGGCGGGGCCCCGTCTGCCGATAAACTGGACGAGGCGTTTGCCAAGGCTCCAAAGATATTCGCCTCTATCATGAAGGGTTAGGATATATATTTGCGGAGAATAATCTCTCTTGATATCGGAGAAGCAAGAATAGGCGTCGCAATGAGTGATCCCTTGGGCTTTTTTGCCCAAGGGGTCACAGTGCTGAAGGCAAAGGAAGACTGGCTGCCGCAGTTGAAGGAGATCGTTGATAAAAACGACGCGGATACTCTTTTGATTGGGCTGCCGGTACGCACTAACGGTACGGAAGGCCCGGAGGCGGAGAAGATGCGCGGCGTCGCTGATATGATCAAACAGTATTTTCCTGATGTCAAAATAGTGTTCTGGGACGAACGATTTACAACTACGATAGCGCAGCAGGCGCTTCTGGAAGCGGACGTGTCGCGCGCCGGCAGGAAACAGTCCGTGGACAAAATAGCCGCTACGCTGCTCCTGCAGAGCTATCTGGACAGAGAAAGGACTCAGCCGCGTTGAAACTGCCGGAGGGAACAAAGATCACTCCGATGCTGGAGCAATACATCCACTGGAAGGACAAATATCCGGACTGCCTTTTGTTCTTTCGGATGGGTGATTTTTATGAGATGTTTTTTGAGGATGCAAAGACTGCCTCCTCAGTTCTTGACATAGTTCTCACCTCACGTTCAAAAGATATGGACAACGCCATTCCGATGGCTGGAGTCCCATTCCACGCTGTGGATTCATATCTTGGCCGCCTTGTCGCGGCTGGATATAGGGTCGCGATATGCGAACAGATAACCGAGCCGGACGGCAAGACGCTGGTACAGCGGGACGTTACAAGAATTGTGACGCCCGGGACATGGCTTGCCGATACAAATGATTCGGACGGGAAGATATGCGCGTGTGTGATCGATTCAAAGCAAATATCCGTTTCTTTTTTAACCACGGGGACGGGGACTCTTCACGCGGGGACGTTTAACGAGGAACAGGCCGTCGCGCAGATATATTCTTTCTCGCCCGACGAGATATTGCTTATGAAGGGGCAGCGCGAACAATTTACATCGATCGTCGGTCAGTTCACCCACGCAAATATCGTTGAACGTGAAAAGGCCGAATTCAGCGTAAAAGCCGCGTCTGAATGGCTGTGCCGCAAGTGGGGCGTCGCCACACTGAACTCCATGGGCGTGGACGACAACAACCCGTGCGTGGGCGCTTCATACGCCGCGCTGCGTTATCTTGAAGAGACGCAGTTTTCTCAGGCGAGTCACGTCTGTTCCATTACGCCTATTTTACCCGCCGAGAATTTGATAATAGACCAGAACACGCAAAATAACCTTGAACTTATAGAACCTGCGCAGACGTCCTTGTTTTCGGTTTTAAACAGATGCAAGACCGTCATGGGCAGAAGGCTTTTAAAAGAATGGATATTATCACCATTACAGGACATAGATGAAATCACGAAACGGCAAAATTCCATCGGCGCGCTGATCGCTGAGAGACGGTTGTCCACGGAGCTTGGGGCATACTTGCCTCAGTGCAGGGATATGGCGAAATCCATCGGCAGGATCACGCTTAACATGGGGTCGCCCTCCGATCTGTTGGCTATAAAACTTACATTGGATGTTTTGCCTAAGATATGCGAACTTGCCTCATCGAGCGCGGAACTTTCGCACTGGATGGATATCGGCGATTTGACGGACATAAGCGTTTTGCTTGATAACGCCCTGTCTGACAACGTGCCGCGGTTCCTTCGCGACGGGGGAGTAATTCGCGCTGGTTACGATGAAGAATTAGATATGTGGCGCGGTAAAGCTGAAAACTCAGCGCGGTGGCTGGCTGAGTTTGAGGAGAGAGAACGCGCCGCGACCGGAATAAAAACGCTGAGAGCTGGCGTGAATAAAGTATTCGGATACTACATCGAGATCCCAAAGGGCAGCGCCGATAAAGCGCCGATGAACTATATACGCAAACAGACGCTCGTGAATGGAGAACGTTATATTACGGAAGAACTGAAAGCGTTTGAAAACGATATGTTCAGCGCGGAGGGACGGATAAGAGAGATCGAAGAACGGCTCTACGGCGAACTGATAGCAAAAACTTTATCAGAAAGAAGACATATCCAGTCCGCATCGTCGTTCATCTCCGTCATCGACGTGTTGCTCTCGCTTGCTGAAACAGCCTCCGAGCGGCGCTACGTCCGCCCAGTCCTCGACATGAGCACTGATTTTGACGTCAAGTGCGCGAGGCATCCCGTTATAGAAGTAACTTTGGGCAGACATCCTTTTACGCCTAACGATTATTCGTTCACAGAGGCTTCAGGACAGCGCATAGCGATCATCACCGGGCCAAATATGGCAGGAAAATCTACATATCTTAGGACGGCGGCTCTGATAGCTATCATAGCTCACATGGGTTCATTTGTTCCGGCGGACAGCGCCCACATCGGGCTTGTGGACAGGGTCTTCACACGCATTGGGGCAAGGGATGAGCTCGCGCGAGGACAAAGCACGTTTATGGTCGAGATGGTAGAAACGGCGAATATTCTAAGACACGCTACGAATAGAAGCCTCGTCATACTTGATGAAGTGGGAAGGGGAACGTCTACCTACGATGGATTGAGCATAGCTTGGGCTGTATTGGAATTCCTGCATGGGCAGCAGGAGCGCCAGGCAAGGGTCTTGTTTGCGACGCATTACCATGAACTTACAAAACTGCCCGATTTTCTGCCTGGAGTGGTCAATTTGAGCATGGCGGTCGAAGAGTCCAACGATGGAGTAACGTTTTTACATAAAGTCGTAGCCGCTCCATCCGACCGCTCTTACGGTATTGAAGTCGCGAAGCTTGCAGGTATCCCTACCGTAGTTTTGAAACGTTCGCGCGAACTTTTGGGCGAGCTTGAAAAATCCGCCGCGGAGAGTAACGCAAATATTTCCGCGGAGCAAAATCAGCTTGTACTCTTCGACGCAAAGCAGGAAGCAATACTGGAGGAACTCGCTTCAGCCGACCCTGACTCGATGACGCCTATGGAGGCTTTGCAGTTGGTTTATAAGTTGAAAAAGGAGAGCCGCAAGGCGCTTGACTTCTAATGATAAAAAGACTCGATAAAGACGTATCCACAAGAATAGCCGCCGGTGAGGTGATCGAAAGGCCGTCCTCCGTGGCGAAGGAGTTGATTGAAAATTCAATTGACGCCGACGCTAAGAACATAACCATTTATCTTGAGCAGGGCGGCAAGTCGTCGTTTGTTATTGAGGACGACGGGATAGGCATTGAAAAAGAAGAACTCCCGCTAGCGCTTGAACGTTATGCGACAAGCAAGATCAGCACGATCGACGACCTTGAGACGATAAGCACTCTTGGCTACAGAGGCGAGGCCCTCGCCAGCATCGCGGCGGTCAGCCATATGGAGATAAGGAGCAGGACTTCTGATTCGAAGATGGGCGGGCTTATCAGATGCGACTGCGGAACTATCACGCTCCATACTGACAACCCGTGTCTGCGCGGGACAAGGATACAGGTCGACGACCTTTTCTGCAATCTGCCCGCGAGGAGAAAATTTCTCAAGACGGCCTCGGCCGAACTTCGCAGGATCATCCAGATAGTCAACGATTACGCGCTGATACATCCCGAACTGACATTCAGGCTCTTCTCCGACGGCAAAAAGATACTGGAGAGGCTGCCCGTCAAAGATGTCTCGGCTGCGTTGGAGCTGAGATGGGGCGAGGCTCAGATATATTATTCAGAAACGGTCTCCGGCCACGCGTCGGCGCGTCTATGGTGGAATCCTATCGCCGACAGCCGCCGCGTCGTAATATCGCTGTTTGTCAATAACAGAAGGGTCCAGGACACGACGGTACGAGCCGCGATATGCGGTGGTGACTCGACGGCCTACGGCGAATGGCTCGCGCTTGTAAATATTCCGCCCGAACAAGTCGACGTCAACATACACCCCACGAAAGAAGAAGTGCGTTTCAGACGTTCTCAGGATATTTTCAAATTGATATACGACGCGGCACGCAATATTTTCGCCGAGAGATTTTCCATTCGTAAATCAGGCAGTTCTGATATAGACACCGCTCAAGAAAACTTTTTTACGCAGATAAAACAGTCATACCAAAACATTAACGCTAATGAGAGACTGTTTTCAAACGAGCCGTGGAGGCCGAACTCCGCATGCGCCGATAGTAGAGTATGCTCTCCCGACGCCGCGACTTATATCCCGCCCGGGTCTGCCAAGTTTCTTGAGGATCCGTCTGAAAAGAAATATATTGGACAGACCGCCAGAGGTTTTCTGCTGTTTGATTTTCCGAACGCGCTTGCAGTTATGGACCCGCACGCCGCGCATGAACGGATATTGTATGAGGAGATACTCGCAAAATTTAACGATTCTGTAGATGTGCAGGACCTTGCGATACCGGAAGAGATACCTCCAGCCCTTATGCCGGAGGTGTCCTTGAGCGAGAAGGAACTGAATAAATTAGGGTTTGTCAGCAGAGGTGGCCTTCTTACTGGCGTCCCGGCAATAAAGGGAAAGGGGCACCTATCGCCTGTCGATATGCTGCGCTCCGCGCTGAGAGGACTTGCCGCGGAAAAAGATCCGGCGAAACGCGACAGGGAAGTATGGTGGAGGATGGCGCGGCTTGCCTGCAGAGATGCCGTGAAGCTTGGGCAGAGGATAGAGAAATTCGAGGCTGAGGAACTTTTGCGCAGGCTTGAGAGGTGTGATACTCCATATACATGTCCCCATGGACGTCCAACTGTTTTTATCCTTGATAATAAAAAATTAGAAGAATGGTTTGAGAGATAGATGGATATCGACAAAAAAATACCTGTTATCGCAATTATAGGACCGACAGCTGTCGGAAAGACGGCATTCAGCCTAAAACTTGCCCGAAGTTTGGACGCTGAGATAGTTTCCGTGGATTCGCGTCAGGTATATCGTTATCTTGATGTCGGCACCGACAAAGTAGACTTGAAAACTAGGAAGGAAATCCTGCATCACTTGATAGACATTGTTGACCCAGACCAAGTATTTTCCGCCGCTGATTTCTCAGCGCAGGCAAGCGACGCGATAGAACGCATAAGAGCGCGTGGCAGGACCCCTCTCCTTATTGGCGGAACGCCATTCTATTACAAAGCCCTGTGCGGATCTTTGTCCGATGATCTGCCAAAGGACGAGGCCATGCGCATGACGCTGGAGGGCGAGATATCAGAGCATGGACTTGCGTTTTTGTACGATGAATTGACCTTGGCCGACTCCGTCGCCGCGTCAAAGATACACCAAAACGACCCTGTCCGTATAATGCGCGCTCTGGAGATATACAGGCTGACTGGCAAGCCCATAACGTGGTGGTATGAACACCAGAAGAAAATCACGACGCCATACGATATTTTTTATATCGGACTTATCCGTGGCAGAGCGACGCTTTACGCGAATATCGAGAAAAGAGCGGCGGCGCAGTTCGATAACGGCTACCCGGAAGAGGTGGAGTGGCTGCTCTTAAAAGGCTACTCACAAAAATTGCCGGCGCTCCAAGGGTTTGGCTACCGTGAACTTGTCAAATATATACAAGGGCAATGCTCTCTTGAAGAGGCTCTGAACGGGGATGTCAAATCGACAAAGGCGTTTTCGCGCCGCCAGATGACATGGTTCAAACATTTTGAGCCAGCAGTGTGGTATGATTTTGACACCGTAGATATCGCCGCCGCGCTCGACGACGCTCTGCGGCGTTCAGAGAAACACATGGAGGGCGTGAGTGAATAGATGAAGGTCCATATTGCCGATCCGACAGGCCTGTGCTTTGGCGTTAAAAGAGCGATAACGACGCTTGAAGACGCATTAAAGACGATCGACCATGTATATTCGCTCGGCAGCCCGATACATAATCCTCAAGAGATCAACAGGCTGATGAAATTGGGGCTTGTCGTCGTCGATAAACCAGACGATGTTCCCAACGGTTCAGTTTCTTTCGTCAGAGCTCACGGAGTCACGCCGAAAGCCTATGACGCGCTGAGGGAACGCAGCTCGCTGATGGTCGACGGGACATGTCCATTTGTGAAAACTGCGCAGGAAAGAGCAAATACCCTTTCCAAAGAGGGGTATGTCGTGATAATATCGGGCGACATCAGACACCCTGAGGTGCAGGCGATAATGGGTTATGTAGAGGGAGACGTGGTAGTGCTCTCTGATTTAGATGAGATACCGAAGTCTCTTTATGGCAAAAAGTGTGGAATACTTAGCCAGACGACGCAGAAGGTCGCATCGTTTGTATCATTGGTAAGTATATTTGTATCTGTTTCACCCGAGATTAAGGTATATAATACGATTTGCAAAGCGACGCTGGCGCGTCAGGAATCTGTCTGCCAACTAGCCTCAGAAGTTGACGGAATGATTGTGCTTGG
>JAUNSQ010000057.1 GCA_030539135.1 Synergistaceae bacterium
ATAATCAGCGCAAAGATAATATTCAGGCCGGGCGTTCGCCCGGCCATTTTAGTATCTAGAGAAAATCATTATGATAAATAATGATTACACACCTAACACTCTGATGAAGAGGCTACGCGAGAAGGAACCGACTGTCCAAGCTCTTTCATTATAGCTTGCTGGAGCAGCGCGGAAACATTGATGTCCGGCGATTTCTTCAACTCCACGTCCATCCAATAGGGGATAGTAAGTGTCTTCTTCACTGCGCGACGAGACATCTCGCGCCGCACAGCCGCCATATCCGCGACAACTAGCTGTGCGATATCGCCCTCACGCCTTACTACCTTATCAGGCGGAGTCGGGACGGGTATCTCGTCTTTCTGTTCCTCTCTGAAATATAGGCACTCTTCTAGGACAACGCGGGCTTCCAGAATGGCCTCGTCCAGAGTGTTCGCGGACGTAAAAGCGTTATCAAGGTCGGGGAAGCGAACTTCCCAGCCGTCGTCATCCGTGCTGAATACAGCGGTATATGCGTAAGTTGCAGGCAGTTTTGCCATATCGTATCACCCTTTCTTGGTTGCTATTTTGTGATGCCAAGGCGTTTTTTAATATATGCGTTTATGCCATCCTTGATTTTTTGTGGAATGGGAAACGGACGCTCGCCATCTTTAAAACACCAGACGTGGCTCCCCTTTCCCCTAGCTGTGCTTATGGACCATCCGCGCTTCATTGCCTCGGCGATAAACTCTTTCTGGCTATATACTTTCCCCATAAAACCGCCTCCGCTATCGCTATAAACAAATCTTAGCACACTGGTTTATACGTGTCAACACGTATAATTAATCGGCATGGCAAAATAATTTTCGTTCACCGAACGATAATATCTAAGAAAAGAATTTTAAATACCTTTAACCTGACGCATTGACATTGTAGTATATTTACAACGATATCTTTACAGGAGGGGACAATAAATGACAGCTCAGATTGACGACGGTTTTCGTTGGAACAACAAAGTTTACAACTTATCACGTGCGCAAAATATCAAAAGCCTTTTTGACGAAGATGATATTCCAAAACTTGGGTTTACCCAATCAACCAGAGTCTCTACTGGCTGCTGGCGCGGATATGTGGCGACCTTTGGCGTAAATAATGACGGTCGCCTAATTTTATGGGGCTTAAGGATAGACGATTATCCAGCGGACAAACAAATCCCATCGCTTAATGGAAACGCTCCGAGTAGTATAGAACCTAATGGAAAGGATAGAAAAGATCTTTTATACACTGATTTGGATATGCTTCTGCAATATTCTGGGTCTATTTTGATAACCAATGGGTTCTTGCAGTGGCGCTACGTCCATATGGGATTTCAAAACCCGATGTATTATGAGACTGTTATCGAACTGACCTTTCATAATGGGTGTTTAGCAGAGACCAAAGATTTTTCTCAGGAGGCGAAGAGGCTTCGCTCAGACCTACGCGCGATAAAGACATATAAGGACAGCGACGAATGGATACATGCAAGTTACGATAGGGAATATTACGAAAAATGGCCGCTTAAATTGCACGCGATCACCCCTGCCACAAAGGAAGAAAAAGAACTGCGTGCAAAGATAGTTTTAAGAGAGCGTGAAATTCCATATTTAGAGCTAGTCGCGTCCAATGAACGGCTGCATTCACGTCTGCTAGAGCTAGATAAGACTTACGAATTTGATGATAAGGACCACAAGATGATTATAGATTTGTTACCTATATATGATGAATTTGCAGATAAAAATAAAAAAGAGAAACAATCGTTTCTGTTTATTTCAAAATATATAAAAAAACGTAATCTAAAATTCTCGCTCTCAACAAACGCCAAATTGTATCAATGCTTGGCAATATTGAATAATGAATATATCTTTGATGAAAGAGAAACATATCTCAATGATTACGCAATAGAACAATGTCGGCAACTTTCACGAGAATACCCTGAAATTTTCAGCGTCGATAATTATAAGTAATAATCAACCTTAATTACTACGTCCATTGCATTTTTATTTCTGTCAGTCTGTATCTCGCCCCGCCTAGGATGATATTTTTCGCGTAGTCGGGCGGGGCGAAAATTATTTATGTCGGCGTCATCTAACACACTCGCCGTTTCATGCAATATAATAGAGCGCGTAAATATTATTTGGCCTGATTTTTATCCAAAAAAGGGGATATGTTTATGTCACCAGACACACAGAATAACGGCGCGACAGCAACGACTTATCTGGCCGCGCTTCTGGCGGTAGCGGCGTGGGGCGGGAGCTTCGCGGGCATGAAGATTGCTCTCACGCAGACTACGCCGCTTTTCTTGATGTTCATGAGGTTTTGCTTCTCTCTGCTGATACTCGTGCCCGTCGCGTATTATAACGGCGAGCTGACCCTGCCGACGCGCAAGCAGGCTCTTGTGCTGGCATTCATGGGTTTCTTCGGCTTCTTCTTCCATTTCGCTCTGCAAACGGCGGGTATGAAGACCGCCGGCTCGGCGACGGCCAACTGGCAGATGGCGGCGTCTCCAGCTATTGCCGCTGTGCTGGCCGGGATGTTCTTAAAGGAGAGGCTGAACCTACGCGGCATACTCGGCGTCGTTCTGTCGTTCCTCGGCGTAGCTGTGGTGCTTGGGCTCGGCTCTGTCGGAAAGTCCGGCATGGAGGCATATACTTTCGGCGATTTCCTTATCTCGATGTCGTCGCTCAACTGGGCGGCGTTCATGGTCATCACGAGGTGGCTCTTCCGTGACGGCGGATACCCCCCGACGTTCACAATCCTGTGGGAGATGATTTTCGCGGCTCTTATGTGCATCCCTGCGCTCGCGGTGACAGGGACGGACGTCTCGGTGATAGCACAGTTCACGTCAAGCACATGGCTCGCGCTGGCGTTCCTTGGGATATGCTGCTCCGGCTTGGCTTATGTCTTCTGGTATATTGCCACGGCTAGGATATCGGTGGCAGAGGTGATGGTGTTCCAGTTCTTCCAGCCGCTGGTCGGCGCGATAGTCGGCTATTTCGTCATCGGCGAGCGTTTCACGCTCTGGCTGTTCATCGGCGGGGCGCTTATCGTCCTAGGAGTCTGGACGGTCAATAAAAAGTAAGGCAAGGGCGGCGCTTCCGCGCCGCCCTTTTGTATCGATAAATCCCGCTAAAATTTCACAGTCTTCGGCGCGGACGTGAAAGAATAGAATGTCGCCGTCGCGTCTTTTAGATATAACACTTCGCAGTTCCCGTCGTCGGCGGCGTACATCTCTTTAAGCACAGGGTTCGCGTCGAGCATGTGCTGCCGCGCTTCTCTTCTATCATCGCGGACGACCGTGGCCGACAGGCGTATCTATGACATCCCGTCTTCGCTGGCCGCGCTTATCGCTATCCTCGGCTTGGCCATCATCTGTTTGAATACCTTTTTGACGTTGCCGGTCTGGAGATACATCCGACCCTCAAAGATATCGACGGCCCCGAACGGGCGCACCTCGGGCAGGCCGTCGTTGACGGTCGCGACATAAAACACAACGCAGTCTTTCAAAAATTTATAGACCTCTTCCATTTTGCATTCCCCTTTCGGATGTAGGTTCACCTTCGCGCTTTGGCGCTATTGTCATTATATGATAATGGTCGGAAATTTTCTCAAGCGACATCTCTCTGTCGCGGCAGAGGCGTTTGTAAACCGATATTATCTCCGGGGACGTTAGCTCCGCCATGACGGGCAGATCCCCCCAGCGGCGCAGGGCTTCGGCGTTCAGCCTTCCGCCCACGCCCATGCCTCGGTATCTCGCGTCCACGACGCCAATATAGAAGTACGCCGCCGAGCCATAGCGGGAGAGGACGCCTTTGAATTTTTCCCTGAACAGCGGCACCGACTTGTCTCCCGCGGCGATATAGCTGTCGAAGAATATGCGCTCAGCTTCCTCAGATGACCCGCTTTCGAACTTTACGACAAGGTTGAAACCAAGCAGCTTCCCATCAGAGACAGCGCCGAGCGCGCCTCCGTTCCCAAGGCAGTAATCAAAGCTAGGGGCGACGAGCGCGTCGAACTCGGCAAGCCGCGCCGCGTCGTCGGGGAACAGCTCGCGGTAGTACGCGCTGTCGTAGAAGCTGTCGGCGAATATCCGATAGACTTCTTTAAAATCCTTTGCCGAGAGGGTGGAAAATTTTATATCCATGCGTCCACCGCCTACGTTAGTTATCTTCGACGCCCGCCTCAGCGAAATATTGCGGGGTGAGCGCGTAGCATTCGTTGGCGCGGACTTCTCCGTTGTATATCATTTCGCAGAGGGCAAGCGTCCCTTCGTAACGGAAGCCAAGTTTCGTCAGCACCCGCCTCGAACGCGCGTTCTCGGGATAGCAGTAAGCCGAGATGAGGTCGAGCCCAAGCCGCACAAACCCATCGTCGACGACGGCGCGCGCGGCTTCCGTCATATATCCTCTGCCCCAGTAGTCCTCGCCTATCGAGTAGCCGAGCATTTTAGTCCTGTCGTTGTCGCGCTTTGGGTCGTCTATAAGCCCAACTGACCCAATCAGCGCGTTGTCCTCACGCAGGACGATTCCAAAGACGTTGTTCGCGAGGAATATCTGTTCGATTATTTCGCGCGTCTCGTCAACTGACTCATGCGGCTTCCATCCGGCGTTCGGCCCAACGTTGGGGCCTCTGTAGCATTCGTACATGGCCCGCGCGTCGTCCGTCGTGATTGGGCGCAGCAAAAGCCTGTCAGTTGTAAGTATCATAGGTACGCCTCATTTTTCTGCGGCAGCTGCGAGATGACGACGGCGACGAACATCAGCACGCAGCCTATGATCTCTCTCATCGTGAATGTCTCCTGGAGCAGAAAATATCCCGCGAGCACCGCGAATATGGATTCGAGACTCATTATAAGCGAAGCGTTCACAGGGTCGGCGTATTTCTGCCCGGCCATCTGGCATGTAAAGGCTATCCCCGTCGATATGAACCCCACGTAGAATATCGGCCACATCGCCCCGCGAAGCGACTCTGCCGTCGGCGATTCGGAAATCGACATCGCGATGAGCGACATGACGCAGGGGACGGCAAACTGTATGCACGAGAGTTTGAGCGGGTCTCCGTCCTTCGTGAAATGGTTGCAGCTCAGGATATGCGCCGACCAGAAGAGCGAGCTGACGATAAGGATGGCATCGCCGAGCTCTATCGTGAAGCCGTCCTTCACTGAGAGAAGATAAAGCCCGCAAAGGCTCATGACGACCGCGAGCCATTTCAGAAGCCCCGAACGTTTCCCCATGAGCAGCCCGATGATTGGGACAAAGACGATATAGAGCGTCGTGATGAAGCCAGCCTTTCCAGCGCCGGTATACTGCATACCGACCTGCTGCATAGAACTCGCGAGGAAGAGCGCTATCCCGCAGGCAAGCCCGCCCTTGAGCGAAGAACGCCACTCGGCGGCCATCTCGGCCCCGGCCAGCGACATGCCAAAGCGCATATCGGAGAGCACTGCAACGATGAAAATTACTACGGAGCCGATAAAATATCTCGACGCGCAGAAAGTGAACGGCCCGACGTCGTCCATGCCGACCCGCTGCGCGACAAAGGCAGTCCCCCATATAAAGGAGGCCGTGAAAAGATATAAGTTCGAAAGAGCGCGTTTAGTATTCAAAATTATCATTCCCCATAGCATTTGATTTCATACGGCCAAGCGAAACTTCCGCCCCGCGTGGCGTTAAATGATGTAATGATAACATATAAACCCACACAAATAATTTTCTCAAAAATATTTTTAAAATTTGTAAATCCTTGCTGTCAGAGGGGAAACGTCCATTTTCGCACACACCTTATCGCTTTTTTCACAAAATGTACCTTCCACAATTTTGGATTTAGTGTATAATATCCGAAATCAACTTTTTGAGTTTTTATTTACTATATCAAATTCCTAAAAAGGGGGAGTATTTATGAGCACAGAAACAAACAGCGCATGGAAAGCGTATCGTTTTCCGATCATCCTCATCCTCGGTATTATTCTTGGTTGTATCTTAGGGGCGACAATGGGCAAGGATGCCCTAGTCCTCAAGCCGCTGGGAGACCTATTCGTCAACGCTATGTTTATGATAGTCGTCCCGCTCGTCTTCACGACGATATGCAGCTCCGTCGCGCAGATGTCCTCTATGGAGAGACTTGGCAAGGTCATGAAGTGGCTGGTCATAGTCTTCCTTGTTACCGGAGCTATCGCCGCGGTGCTTATGCTAATCACAGTCTACCTCTTCCCGCCGGCAGCCGGAGTAAGCATCGCACTCAAAGCGCCTGAAGATTTCCAGGCCCTGAGAACGGCTGACCAGATAGTCAAGGCCATCACGGTCGAGGACTTCCCGATGCTCATCTCGCGCCGTGCAATGCTTCCGCTCATCATCTTCACGATCTTCTTCGGCTTCTGCCTTCAGGCTCTCGGTGAGAGAGGCCGCGCGCTCGGCAGGGGCATCGGAGTTGTGGCTGACGCCATGCTCCAGATGGTCAAATACCTTATGTACTACGCACCTATCGGACTCTGCGCCTACTTCGCGGCCCTCGTCGGCGACTACGGCCCGCAGCTCCTCGGCGCGTACCTGCGCTCGATGATCGTCTATCACGTCGTGACCTTCGCCTATTTCTTCATCGCGTTTACGCTCTATTCATACTACGCGACGCAGGGCAAGGGCGTAGGAGTGTTCTGGAAGAATATACTTCCTCCTTCGGTCATGGCTCTCGGCTCCGGCAGCAGCAACGCCACACTTCCTATTAACCTCGAAGCGGCGTTCAACATGGGCATCCCGCGCGACATCGCCGAGATAGTCCTCCCGATAGGCGCTACGGCTCACATGGAAGGCTCATGCCTCAGCGGCATACTCAAGATATCCTTCCTCTTCGGCATCTTCGGCATCCCGTTCGTAGGATTTGGGACGATGGCCACGGCAGTTGCCGTCTCCGTCCTCTCCGGCGTCGTCCTCTCCGGCATCCCCGGCGGCGGACTTGTCGGCGAAATGTTGATCGTAAGCCTCTACGGATTCCCGCCAGAAGCCTTCCCGATCATCGCGACGATAGGCTTCCTCGTCGACCCGGCGGCAACGATGGTCAACGCGACCGGCGACACATGCTCGGCGCTCCTTATCTCCAGGTTTGTTGAGGGCAAAGATTGGTTTGAAAAGGCTATGGCCGCGAAAGAGGCCGAAGCGTAAGGCATACTGCTTAACACAACAGACCATTTAGCAGCGATTGCCAGAGCCTCGCGCAGAATTACGCGTTGGGGCTCTGACTTTATACGGGCGCGGCACGGACCATGCCGCGGAACAGTCCGCGGGGGTTAGCGGCAATCGCGCTTGACAATTCTTGATTAACCTGTAGAATAGCGCAGTTGTGAGGCAGGAAGCCTCACAGTATCATGAAAACGGAGGTGATTGAATGAGCAACAAACTGGTTTACATATCCGGAACACCGTTCTGGATGACGCCGGAGGGAGACTTCCAGAACGTCGAAATGCACGACGGCATGCCCGTTGAGCACGTTGTAATGCGCGGCGCAGCGAAATAGCCGCAAGGAAAATAAGCACCACGATTCAAAGAATTAGTAACACTTACGCTGAAAAGCGACAGATACATGCTAGCACTGGTTCAGATCGTTTATACAAGGCAAAGTAAAAACTCTGAACCGGCGCCGTGGGGCACCAAACAACCCTAACCTTCAAACTTCCAAATCACAATCTAAATCATGACAGCCGCGCTTTACAGGCCGTTATTTTATCTTGACCGCTCAATATCTTTCTATTAAAGTTATTCCTGCGCTTTTGATTTATCAAAGGCCGCTACGATATTTTTTGCGAGGCGTCGTCGGATGACGGATACGGATACAAAACAACTTACAATAGCGCGCGGCTTTATGAACGGTCTTCGCGCTGGAGCGCCGATAGCCGTCGGCTACATACCAAGCGCGATGGCGTTCGGCATACTCGCGCGGACGGCTAACATGACGGCATGGGAGACGCTCTTCATGTCTTACGTTGTATTCGCCGGGGCAAGCCAGTTCGTCGCGGTCAACCTTTATATGCTGGGCGCGGCTTTCCCAGAGATAATACTTGCTACGCTCGTGCTGAATATGCGCCTCATAATGATGTCCTCCGCTATTTCGAAGAGGCTGCTGCCTGGTATCGGGCGGCTCACGAAAGCGTGGATAGGGTTCGAGCTTACCGACGAGAGTTTCAGCGTGTCGGCCATGCGCGGCGAGGATATGCTGTCCGCGGATTTTCAGGTCGGCGTGAATTTCCTCGGCCATTGGACATGGGCGATAGGGAGCCTGCTAGGCGGGTTCGGTGCGGCGATACTGCCAAGCTCCGTGCAGGACAGCATGGGGATAGCTCTCTACGCGCTATTCATCGGGCTGTTGGTCCCGTCAGTCCGCAAGAATAGGAGCGGCCTAGTCGTAGCGGCGGCCGCAATGGCGCTTAGCGCGTTCATCAAATGGACTCCATGCCTGAACGCTTCGTTGAACAGGGGATTTGCGATAATGCTCGCCGCGGGAGCCGCGGCCCTATTCGGCGCGATCGCTCTGCCCGTGAAGGGGGACGGGAGCAGATGACAAAGATGGTCGTCCTTTCGATATTTATGATGCTTGTTACTATCCCGTCGCGCATACTGCCGATATTCTTCCTCTCGGACAGGAAGCTGCCGCCGGTGGTAAATTCTTTCCTCTATTACGTCTCCTACGCCGTGCTCGGCGCGCTTATATTTCCGGATATCCTGACCTCGACGGGCGATATTCTCAGCTCCTGCGCAGGGGCCGTCACAGCTCTCATACTCGCGTGGTTTGGCCGCGACATTATCATAGTCTTGGCCGGAGGGATATTGGCCTCTTATCTGGCGCATCTTCTCTAAAACAGGACTATCCTATAGCGCTTCTCCGGTCTTCCGACTTTTCTATAGGCGTACTCCGCCGTTACGCGGCCGCTCAAAAGAAGGAACTCTAGATATCTTCTCGCGGTCGAGCCGGAGACTCCGAGGACCTCGGCTATCTCCTGCGACGAATAGTTATCGTAATTATCTTTCAAAAAATTTTCTATCACATCCAG
>JAUNSQ010000058.1:0-3606 GCA_030539135.1 Synergistaceae bacterium
TCGCTTAAGCTCTTTGGAACCACGCGACTATCGCGTGGTTTTCTTTTGACAATAAAAACGGATATGCGTAAACGCATATCCGAACGTTGGTTGTATATATCTTGTGTCAGCAATTACAAAGAATTAAATTAATTCTGACTGGCTTTTTCGATAATATCATCGATTATCTCAACGCCGCGCGGAGTCATTTTAGCGATACTTTCAGCGTCTTCCGGTGTAAGCGAGGAGAAATCAAACCTTGCGCGCTTGAGAATAGCGGCTCCGATGTAATGCACTGTCTCTTTGTTCTTCTTATAAACGCGTCCTTCGAGTCTCTTCATCTTTGTTTCGAGTTCCTTAATAAGAATTTCCGGGCCTCTGCGAATACGTCTTCCAGTTGATTTTGTTTTGGCGTCCAATATTATCTATCCCTTCCCTATTTTAGTTATATCTGTGAAAAATGATAACCTAGTGAAGATTATAAATATACTTATGCGTACTTGTAAAGCGAATGTTTATCAATAAGTCGAAAATTGATAAAAATATCTACGAATTCGTTTATAAGCTATAAAAAATGGGAGAACCTGTATAAACTGGCTCTCCCGATGGGTTTTATCACAGTTATCGGAGTATACGCGGCGCTATTTCTTCATTCCCTCTTCTACCGCGACGGCCACGGCCACGGAAGCCCCAACCATTGGGTTGTTTCCCATGCCGATGAGCCCCATCATTTCGACGTGCGCCGGGACTGAGGACGAACCCGCGAACTGCGCGTCGCTGTGCATGCGTCCCATTGTATCCGTCATGCCGTAGCTGGCAGGCCCTGCCGCCATGTTGTCAGGGTGCAGGGTGCGGCCTGTGCCTCCGCCGGATGCCACGGAGAAGTATTTATGTCCGTTCTCGATGGACCACTTCTTGTATGTCCCAGCGACAGGGTGCTGGAAGCGCGTCGGGTTCGTTGAGTTGCCGGTGATCGACACGTCAACGCCCTCGTGTACCATTATCGCCACGCCCTCGGATACGTCGTCAGCTCCGTAGCATTTGACCTTGGAGCGTTCGCCGTCGGAGAATGGCACTTCCTTGACGATATTGAGCTTCGCCGCGTGGTAATCGTATTTTGTCTCGACGAACGTAAATCCGTTGATGCGCGAGATTATATACGCCGCATCCTTGCCGAGCCCGTTTAGGATGACGCGCAGAGTCTCACTGCGGACTTTGTTAGCCGTGCGCGCGATGCCTATCGCGCCCTCGGCGGCCGCGAACGACTCATGACCGGCGAGGAAACAGAAGCATTTCGTCTCCTCTCGCAGCAGCATTGCCGCGAGGTTGCCGTGTCCGAGACCGACCTTGCGATGGTCGGCGACGGAGCCGGGGATGCAGAATGTCTGGAGACCTACTCCTATCTTCTCCGCCGCCTCGGCCGCGGTTTTGACTCCGCTCTTTATCGCGAATGCCGCACCGAGCGTGTACGCCCACACAGCGTTGTCAAAAGCGATGGTCTGTACTCCGCGGACTATCGACTCTACGTCAACGCCCTTTGAGAGGCATAGCTCTCTGGCGTCCTCCAACGAGCCAAGCCCGTTTTCTTTGAGGAAGGGCTCTATTTGCCCGATTCTGCGTTCATAACCTTCGAAAGTTACCATAATAATTCTCCCCCTCCCTACTGTCTGCGTGGGTCGATGACTTTAGCGGCCTCTGCGAACCTGCCGTAAGTCCCGGTATTCTTCTCAAGGGCCTCTTTGGGGTCAACGCCCTTGCGGATGGCTTCCATCATCTTGCCGAGAGATACATACTTATAGCCGATGATCTCTCCGTTCTTATCCAGCCCGATCTCCATGACGTAGCCCTCGGCCATCTCAAGGTAGCGCGCGCCCTTCGGCAGCGTGCCGTACATCGTGCCGATCTGCGAACGAAGCCCCTTGCCAAGATCTTCCAGCCCCGCGCCGACGACGAGCCCGTTCTCGGAGAACGCGCTCTGTGTGCGGCCATAGGCTATCTGTAGGAAGAGTTCGCGCATAGCCGTGTTTATCGCGTCGCATACGAGGTCGGTGTTGAGCGCCTCAAGCAGCGTCTTGCCCGGAAGTATCTCAGCCGCCATAGCCGCAGAGTGTGTCATGCCGGAGCATCCTATCGTCTCGACTAGGGCCTCCTGTATCACGCCCTCTTTTACGTTGAGCGTGAGCTTACAGGCTCCCTGCTGCGGAGCGCACCAGCCTATCCCATGCGTAAAGCCTGAGATGTCGCCTATCTGTTTGGACTCTACCCATTTTCCCTCTTCCGGTATGGGCGCGGGGCCGTGTTTGGCTCCCTTCGCCACGCATACCATCTCTTCAACTTCTTTTGAGCATTGCATGAGTTCCGTTACCTCCCAAATGAATAATGTGTGATGATTTTATCTATGTAAGTCTGATTTATCCTAATATCCCCATTCGAAGTCAGGGCTTCCGGCATCGAGGAGACGCCGCTTCATGTCGCGGCATATCTCGTCGAGTGCTTCCTTTGTCCTTCCCTCGCACCTTGCTACGAGCGTCGGCTGAGTGTTGGAAACTCTAACGAGTCCCCAGCCGTGAGGGTAGGTTATCCTTATGCCGTCTACCGTTATCGCGTCGAGTCCCTCGCCGAGAGCTTGTTCTTTCACGCGCTCCACAACGCCGAACTTCACTTCGTCGGGGCAGTCGTAGCGCGTCTCGATCGTCGATGGGTAGAGCGGAATGTCCTTCATGATATCGGAGAGCTTCTTATCTGTATTGGAGATCATGCGGCATAAGCGGGCCGCCGCATAGAACGCGTCGTCGTATCCGAAGTATTCGTCTGCGAAGAACATGTGCCCCGACACCTCGCCTGAGAACAGCGCGTGTTCCTCGCGCATCTTCGCCTTGACGAGAGAGTGCCCCGCGTTCCACCAAATTGGCTTGCCGCCTAGCTTCTCTATCTCCTCTGGGAGAGCCATAGAACTCTTGACCTCGCATATCCCGACCGCGCCGGGATGCTTAGGGAGTATTTCGCGCCAATAGAGCGCCATGAGCCTGTCGCCCCAGATGACGTCGCCCTTGTCGTCTACAACGCCGATCCTGTCTGCGTCGCCGTCGAAGCCCACTCCGAAGTCAGCGTCCGTGTTGATGACCGTTTCAATGAGTTTAGGCTGGTTCTCGCGCTTCGTAGGGTCCGGGTGGTGGTTGGGGAAGTTGCCGTCAGGCTCGCTGTAAAGGTCCGTAACGTCGCATCCGATACGGCGCAGGAACTCAGGCGCGTAAAGCCCGCCTGTCCCGTTGCCGGAATCGCAGACGATCTTCGGCCTGCGCGAGCCAAGCGTTATCTTCGAGGCCAGCATGTCTATATACTCGGAGTTTATATTGGTGAAGCAGAGCGAGCCGGGGGTCGCGGCTGTGATCATCTCGTCGCCCTCGATTATCTTGTATAACTCTTGGATGTCGTCACCCCATATCGTGGCTTTGCCAAAGGCGACCTTGAGTCCGTTGTACTCTTTTGGATTGTGGCTGCCGGTTACCATCATGCCGCCGTCGGCGTTGAAGCGGTACAGGCTCCAGTAAAATGTCGGAGTGGAGCAAAGCCCCAGGTCAGTCACGGATATACCGGCCTTCATCATTCCGGCCGCGGCCGCGGTCT
>JAUNSQ010000058.1:3616-8325 GCA_030539135.1 Synergistaceae bacterium
GCGCCGTGAGAGCCACGTGCCGTAAGCCTGCCCTATCAGCCTGACGGTCTTATCCGTCAGCTCGGTGTCCGCGATGCCTCTGATGTCGTATTCCCTGAATATGTGAGCCGGAACTATTGCCATGTGTGTGCCCCCTATGGTGAAACTTTTGTCGTATCCAACGTTTTTTGCCTTTGTTTCATTATAGTCTAATGCTAAGTTTTGCGGCAACCAAAAAATTAGAAAGTATTTCTCGGTATTTTGTTTAACAACATACAAACGGCAACGATGTGCTCATACGATAAATATGATATATAATGACTTGTTAGTTTCAAGGGATTTTTACTGTATATTACGATACAGCCGCAAGAAATTTTAACTCTATAAAGGGGTGTTACAAATGATACAGGAGATCAAAATCAACAAAACACAGACTCCGAAATCAAAGGGAGACCTGAAAGACCTTGGCTTCGGAAAAATCTTCACAGACCACATGTTCCTGATGGACTATGACAAGGACAAGGGCTGGCACGACGCGAGAATAGTTTCGTTCGCTCCGCTTGAGATATCGCCCGCCTCGGTCGTCCTCCATTACGCGCCTGAGATCTTTGAAGGCATGAAAGCGTACCGCACGCCTAAGGGCAAGATTCAGCTCTTCCGCCCGATGGAGAACATCAAGAGGATGAACAACTCCGCGGAACGCATGTGCCTCCCGAAGATAGACGAGGACATGTTCATGGACGCGCTCAAGAAGCTCGTTGAGCTCGAGAAAGACTGGGTGCCCAGCGAACCGTTCACGTCGCTCTACATCCGTCCGTTCATGTTCGCCAACGACGCGCACCTCGGCGTACACACGCCGGAGAAAGTCGTCTTCGTGATAATCCTCAGCCCTGTAGGCTCATACTTTAAAGAGGGCATCAACCCCGTCAGGATGCTCATCGAAAAAGACGACGTCCGCGCGGTAAAGGGCGGCACAGGCTTCGCGAAGTGCGGCGGCAACTACGCCGGATCGCTCCGCGCCGCCGAGATAGCCCTCCAGAAGGGTTACGCTCAGGTCCTTTGGCTTGACGCGGTGGAGAAGAAATATATCGAAGAGGGCGGCGGCATGAACGTCATGTTCAAGATCGGCGGCAAAATAATCACGCCGATGCTCACAGGCTCGATACTCCCCGGCATCACGAGAAAGTCGATCCTCGAACTGGCGAAGTCCGAGGGCATCCCCTGCGAAGAGCGCCTTATCAGCGTGCAGGAGATCGAGGAAGCCGTTAGAAAAGGCACGCTCGAAGAGTGCTGGTGCTGCGGAACAGCGGCGGTCATCGGCCCTATAGGAGAGCTTGCGTTCGGCGACGAGAAATTCACGATCAACGACTTCAAGACCGGCCCGATGGCGAGACGCCTCTACGACGAGCTCACCGATATCCAGTGGGGCAAGTCTGAAGATAAGTTTGGGTGGACTGTTCCCGTCTGTTAAAAAACGCGGTTTAGACGCGCGCCTAACTTAGTAACATTCGCGGGAGGACTCTTGACGTATGAAGAATACGCCAGCGAGCCCTCCCGCTTCATATTGCGTCGTTATCCGCACGTCTAAACCGCGTTTTTATATAAGCTGGACATATTTGTACGCGATAAAAATTCGCAATATTTGAGAGAGCCTCCTCGGAGTACGTAGAAGTACGCCTTCGGAGGCTCTCTCTTCATATCGCATCGTCTCTGCCGCGTCTAAACCGCGTTAATGTTCTATAGAGATTATCCGTCGATAGAATCAATTTCCGATTGAAGCAGCGACATCATACTTTTAATTAGTTCGATATCTGCTTTTTGCAGAGAGCAATTTTGTTGCCGCAGCTTGTTCCTTGCAAGTGAGAGCAGTATTTCGATAAATGTTCCCGTTTCTCCAGTAACAAACAAATCGATAAAATCTGAGCTTAGTTTGTCGGCGCTGCATGCCGCATCGTTGTCATCCAAAATAGTATCTATAGGAGCAGTATTATTAAAATTTTGCTTATCATCCATAGTTTCTCCGAGTAAGACAGAAACAGGAATGTTTAATTTCTTTGCGAAATATATCAGCATCTCCAGAGATGGTATCTTCTTGCCTTGTTCCACCTGACACAAATATGACTGTGTCACTTGTAAAAATTTTGCCATTTCACCTTGTGACATCTCTCCACGCAAAGCACGAAGCTGAGAACCTATCTGTTTTTTTAGTTTTTCTTTCAATGAGTTTTTCATAAGTCAGATATAACCCATAGTAAAATACATCGCAATTTCCTAAATGAACAATTGTTCTAATAGTTATTGCATATTTTTTACTAATGGTAAAATATTTCTAGGCTTCAACAAAATATTATTTGTGGAGGGGAAAATATGAAAAGATATCTTGTTTTTGCACTTGCAATAATTTTTGCGTTCTCTGTATCGTGCGCTATTGCTGCGGATTCGACATGGACACTCAATGGAACGTGGAATTATAAAGCCACGATTCCATCTACGACAATAAAAACCGGCGATGTCGTTTCAGCAACAGAAAGTGGAACTATCACTATGAATATGACTACAAAGGACGGTGCAGAATATTTTGATAGCTATGTCATCAAAGGTAAGGGACAGCCCGGTTAAATGGGACTTCTTATCCTTATGAATTTCCAGGAACTAAGATTCTATTAGCACAAACAAAATATACTCCAGGTGTAACATGCGTATTTAATGATACTGTGAACATAGTCCCTGGTATAACTGCTAATGCTAGGTACGAATTGGTACAGACGGAAGCCAATTCTGTCTCAGGAACTGTAGTGATGACGTGGAACGGTAATACCGCCTCTGGCACAGTTTCAGCAACGCGTTCGACAGACAGCGGTGGCGGCGGATGCAACGCCGGTTTGGCCGGACTTGCGCTGCTTGCGTTAGCACCTCTGTTCTACAGAAAAAAGAAGTAACATTTAAGCAAAACAAATAGAACCCACAACGGCCGCCGAGAATTTCGGCGGCTATTTTTGTGCGCGATATATTTTTTCATTTCTTGCCGTTTCAAAAACACAGTAAAAAGTGAAGGTTGCCGTAATCATTAAAATTTGTTATTGTAATCACAAACTAAACGCGATTTGTAAATCATTATGAGGTGATGGCGAAGATGCATAAGGTCGAAGTTAAAGTTTGTCTTGGGACGACATGTTTTGTTATGGGGGCGTCCAACATGCAGGAGCTGCTGGAGATCATTCCCGAAAAGTATCAGGACAAGGCCGAGGTCTCAGGAAGCCTCTGCCTGGGTCTGTGCTATAAAAATCAGGAATATTCCAAGGCTCCGTACGTGATGGTCGACGATGAAGTCATTGAGGAAGCGACCGTCGAAAAGGTGCTGGAGAGCATAGAAGGAAAGCTGACGAAATGAGCGACAGTCCGAACCACATCCGATTAAAAAAAGAAATACTGATACGCATCGTCAGAGCTTTTTTCTCGGACGACTTCGAAGAGAACACGAGACTCATCCCGTATGATATGCGTCCGAAGGGCAGCGAGGTGCCGTTTAGATGCTGCATACACAAGGAGCGGGCTATCCTTCGCGAGAGGACCATAGCCGGACTTGGCTTCGCGATGGAGGATAACGACGACAGGCGGACGCTCGCATCATTCGCTAAAGAGGCGCTTGAGCGCGAGAAGCCGGAGGCGGCGCCTCTGACTATCCTTGGCGACGCATGCAAGGGGTGTGTGTCAAACAGGGTGTATGTTACGGACCTCTGTCAGGGATGCGTAGCGCGTCCATGCCAGAGCGCGTGTAAGTTCGACGCGATAAGCATGGTGGACGGGCGTTCTCATATCGACCCGCAGAAATGCAGGAAGTGTAAGATGTGCGTGGCCGTCTGCCCGTATAACGCTATCGTCAAGATAATGGTCCCCTGCGAGGAGGCCTGTCCGGTCGGCGCCATCATGAAGGGCGAGGACGGTCACACGATGATAGATTTTGAAAAATGTATCTGCTGCGGCAAGTGTGTCAGCGCGTGTCCGTTCGGGGCCGTGCACGAGAAGAGCCAGATAATAGACATCTTAAAGAATATCAAGGGCGGGAAGAGGGTCATAGCGATGATCGCCCCGGCGGTCGTGGGGCAGTTCCCCGGGACGGTCTATCAGCTCAGGGCCGCGATGATAAAGGCCGGTTTCTCTGACGTATATGAAGTCGCGCAGGGGGCAGACACGACGACCAGAAACGAGGCGAAAGAGTTCGAGGAGCGCATGGCTGACGGCAAGCCTTTTATGACTACTTCATGCTGCGCCGCATACAACAATCTAGTCGCGAAACATCTGCCGATGATTAAGCCGTTCGTTTCGTCGACGCGGACGCCGCTTTATTACACAGCCGAGTATGTCAAACGAAAGTTCCCCGATTGTGTCAGCGTGTTTATCAGCCCATGCGTCGCCAAGAGGACCGAGGGAATGGACAACGAAAACGTAGATTACGTCATGAACTTTGAAGAACTTGGCGCGCTGTTTGTCGGCCGCCAGATAGAGATACTGGACTGCGAAGGAGCGCGGTTCGAGACGGAAAGCTCGAAGCAGGGCCGAGGCTTCGGAGTCACGTCCGGCGTCGCGGAGGCGGTGAGCTCTCTCGCCGACGGCGTGAAGGCATACTGCGTCAACGGGCTCACGAAAGCCAGCGTGACGGAGCTGAAGGTCTGTGCCCTGAAAGGCTCGTGCCCGAACGGCAACCTTATCGAAGTTATGAGCTGCGTCGG
>JAUNSQ010000058.1:8335-8951 GCA_030539135.1 Synergistaceae bacterium
GGAATGCCACGCTGAACCAGACAAAGACGGCGGCGAAGATAATCGATGGACTTCTAAAAGAAAGCGAGGATATCAAAAAATGAAAGAGATCAAGATGTTTATGTTCGAGTCGTGCCCACACTGCAAGAAGGCGCGCGAGATTATGGCGGAGCTCTTCGCCAAGCATCCTGAGTATAAGGCCGCGCCGCTTGAGATGATAGACGAGAAACTCCATCCCGATATCGCGGACAAGTACGATTATTATTATGTCCCGACATTTTTCGTCGGCGGCGAGAAGATCTGCGAGGGCGTGCCGACGGCCGAAGGCGTTGAATCCGTCTTCAAAAAGGCGCTGAAAGAGTAAGGGGAAGCCGCGCGATTTTGAGTTCTCACCTTTAACGCAGCAAATTGGACTTTTTCCCAAATGGGATGAAGTCCAAATTTTTTGTCCCGCCACGCGAATGCCTTGATCGCCCCGGATAGTTTTGGAGAACAATAGTTGTCTGTACTTCTTTTAATATTTGTTGATTAACGATGCCGTTAGTTTTATAATGATGGGTGATATCCATAGTAACTGGGAACATCCCTTATAAAGCGCTGTATCACGACGTTGGAATGGGGAGGGTGCTGTTGGTCA
>JAUNSQ010000191.1:0-1762 GCA_030539135.1 Synergistaceae bacterium
CGGGCGATTTTATCAAGACGCTCATCGCGTTTGATAACCTCGAAGATGCAGGAATTGGAGTTCTTAAGGCGCTGTTCCTCCGCCTCGTTCAGGTTTTCCTGTTCGATGATGTCCAACACATCGTCGTCAAGAAAATTATTTTGCAGCCAGACTTCAGGCAGACGACGGGAATAGTAGAGCGGAACGGTGGAGCCGTCATCTACGGACTGGGCGAAGTTGTACTCTGAGACGTAATCGCCGAACCACTGGTTTGTCAGGCGCTTTGCACCAAGCAGCGGCGTTCCGGTAAAGGCGATAAAGTTCGCGTTCGGCAGGGCGGTCCTCATGTTCTCCGCCAGATCCTTATACTGAGTGCGGTGAGCCTCGTCCACCATGACGATAACGTCGTCGCGCTCCGTCAGCACTGGGTACTGCTTGCCCTTGTCGTAGCGGAACTTTTGAATCAGCGTAAAGACAAACGGTTTGCTGCTCTGGAGGTAAGCCCGCATCTGCTCGCTGTTCTTCGGCTGGCACTCTTCCTTGTCGCCGATGACGTCCGTCCGCACAAAGTTCTTGTAAAGCTGCGTGTCGAGGTCTTCTCTGTCTGTCACACAGAGGAATGTAAAGCTGCCCTCCAGCTTGCGCAGCACTTTTCGGGCGAACATTACCATGGAATAGCTCTTGCCAGAGCCCTGTGTGTGCCAGAAGACGCCGAGCCTGCCCTTTAACTCCCCGCGCCGCTTCATGGACTCCATCAGGTTGTTCACGCCTATGTACTGATGGTTCTTCGCGATAATCTTTGTAGTCTTGTTCTCAAAGAGGATAAAATTCTCTATGTAGTCGATGAGGGTGTCGCGGTGCAGCAGCGCGTCAGCAAAGAACTTAAGAGAAGACTTGTCGCGCACAAATACGCTGCGGTCAACCCGCTCGACTTCGTTTGTCTTAAGCCATTCAAAAAAGTGGCCGTATGGGGCGCTGAAAGCGCCGACGCGTGTCTCAATCCCGTTTGAAAGCACGCACAACTGGTTAAAGGCAAAGAGGTTGGGAATATCGCGCATACAGTCCGTCAGGTTCTTGTCGTATGCCTGACTTACGGGGATATTGCTCTTTTTCAGTTCGATGTAGACGACTGGCAGTCCGTTCACAAAGAGCAACACGTCGGGCCTGCGCCAGCCGAAACGCCCCTGTATCCACATCTGTGACACGGCGGTAAGGGTGTTGTTCGCGGGTTCGTCAAAGTCGATGAGGCGGACAATCTCAAAATCCGCCGCGCCGTTCCTGCGCGTACCGACTGTCACGCCGCTGCGCAGCCTGCCGTAGAGTTCGTAGTTCTTGTCTCTTATATCCGCGCCGGAAAAATCGACCTTCAAACTGTGGACCACGTCGTCCAGTTTGTCCAGCGGTACGTTGGGGTTGAGGCGTCTCAGGCTCTCCGCGAGGACGATCGGCAGAACGCACTGCTTTTTGCTGCCTCGCCCTGTGCCGTCGTTCAAATCCTCCTGACGGTTGGGATCGGCGCTGCATCTGACGACGTCATACCCGAATTCGCCGTTCTCCAGCTTGTTTAAAAGGGCTTGTTCTATCTCCTCCTCGGTAATGTAGCTTGCCATGGAGACACCTCCTTTGACTTTATCGTACTTCGAGCTTGCCCGACATCAGGCGGGGCAGAAGTAAGTCGCGCTGTTCACAAAGGCGAAGATTCGCGGTTTCTAAGACCTTTATTGTATTAATCATTTTTCTTACCGTGGAGTCAAAGATTACAGACAGCCTATTTGTTGGCATG
>JAUNSQ010000191.1:1772-2315 GCA_030539135.1 Synergistaceae bacterium
GCAGGAGTAAGTCGCGCTGAGCCATAAGCCTGTGATTGTTTCTTGTTATACAATTAATTGTGTTAAACATTGTTTTAATGTGATTATTAAATATATTAATAACTTTCTTATCTGGTAAAATCCACTTAATTTTTCTAAGTTTATCAGTTTTTGCTCGTTGTCTGCCATCTGCGCCGTTCATGCTGTTTATTGCTTCTTGTCTGAATCTATAATCACGTGCAATGAAATATACAAGATATGGTGAAATTAAGTGTCCTCGCATCACTATAAATTCTGTTGACCCACTCCTGTCTTCCCGTTCTCTAAACATGGTGTAATTCTTGCAAGTAATGTGTCTCCATTTATGCTTCTACTTCCTGATAAAGTATCAGCTTCGCTTATCATATCACTGTTTATTATAAATCCTTCGGTATTTAACGCTTCCATCGGTATTATCTTATATATGTTTGCTTTTTTTGTTTTTGTTGTTGGATCAAAATGTATTAATTCTCCCAGCATTCTATACTCCCATTCAACAGGCAAGCCGTTTTCAAATTTTGCGGT
>JAUNSQ010000192.1 GCA_030539135.1 Synergistaceae bacterium
TCTCATATTACTTCACCCTCCTGTTAAAGAGCACCGCGTACTCCCCGGCGTCTATCCGTTTTGTTTCCCCAGCTTTGCCATCCGGGAAAAGAGATTTTATCCGTTCTTTCTCTATGACAAGTATCAGCGGGCGGCTTCCGTCTTTCCACTCTGGCAGGAAATCCGTGGAGGTCGGGAACCATCCCTTGCCCTCCTCATGCTTGGAGCCAAAATCGAGCTCGCCCTTTTCGTCCACAAGCAGCACGCGCTGCTTTGTGTAAAACGGTATTCCCTGAAGTATCTCGCCATAAGCAGCTATCGTTTCATCAGGCTGCTGTTCTTTTATTATCACTTCCGAGACGGCCTTCATGGAGCGCGTCTCTCCCATTATCTTGTATATCCCCTGAAGCCCGAAGATAAAAAGCAGCGACGAGAGACACAGCGCTACAACGGCAACGGAGAAATTATTCCTGCGCGGTGCGGAGAACCACATGGCGGCCAACGGGCCGAACAGAAGTCCGCCGGAGACCTTGAGCGCTATTGGAAGCGTCTGCTCCATTGGCAGTTCCTTACCAATGAATGCGTAACCGATAAGCGCGGCGGAGAACACCAGCGCGATGCCAAACATCCACGCGACCGCGCCGCCGTGCCATCTTTCGTTATCGACCATCCTCGCTATATCAGCGCCCATCAATATCGCAAGGGGCGGTATGCAGGGCACGATATAAGGTATCAGCTTCGAGCTTGAGAGCGAGAAGAAGAGGAGTATCACACCAAACCACAGCAGCAGATATGTGTTGGCGTCGCGCTTTTCAAAATGGTACGGGGAACGCACGACGCTGTCGCTGCCGAACAGAGAGAAGAGGAACGCCGTCCATGGCATCAGCCCGGCCGGTATCATCGGCAGGAAGAACCAGAATGGCTCATAGCGGTTGTGCATCTTCGTAGCGTAGCGCAGAAAATGCTCCTGAATGAAGAAGAAATGGAAGAAGTCGGAGTTCGCCCTGCAGACCAGCCAGAACCACGGCGCGGATATGAGGAAGAAAAGGAGTATCCCGGGAAGGTACAGAGCCTCAATGATTATTCTCCATTTGTGCGTGAAGATGATATACCAGAAAATGATCCCTCCCGGCAGGACGACAGCCACAAGCCCCTTAGTCAGGAGGCCGAGCGCCATCGCGGCGTAGAAGACAAGATACCACAGCCTGTTGCGCTCGATATGCCCGACATAGAACGAGGCCATCGCGAGCGTGATGAAGAATGACAGCGGCATATCGGTGATGTTTATTGTGCCGACGGCGAAGTACAGCAGCGAGAGGGCCGTGATAACGCCTGCCAGCAGACCTGCCAAGCTGCCATAGATATACGCGCCGAGCATCCCCGTGACGAGAGCGCCAAGGACGGCGCAGACTGCCGTCGCGAAACGCGCGGCAAACTCGTTCTGCCCGAATACGGCAAAACTCCCCGCGTTCATCCAGTAAAGCAGGACCGGCTTTTCAAAATATTTTACGTAGTTGAGCATCGGCGTGACATAGTCGCCTGTCTCTATCATCTCGCGCGGTATCTCGGAGTAACGCCCCTCGTCTGGCTCCAGCAGCGCGTGCGAACCTAGCGGGACGAAGTACAGCGCGAGGATCGCTATGACAAGCGCTATAAAGATGTGTTTTCTGTATGAGAACAGTACGTTCATGGGCGTCGCAGCTCCTTCGTTTTTCAATCAAAATTTTCTTTTGCAGGCGCATGGTCGCGGCGGCTGGACGCCGTTTCCTTAACTTTACTATTATATGTGAATTTATATTATTTTAAAATACGGCGAATACTGATAATGAGAGGGCGGCATATCGCAACGCGGCCACCCTGTCTGATCTGGCTATGGTATTTATTCTCCAAATCCTCGTTATTTTTGAGGGCCTTCCTTGCCGCTTTCTTTGACCCCATAGAGGTATCCCGCCGTTTCTTCGCTCCACGCGTACTGAGACATGTACTCTCCCGCGAAAGAGGCCATGGCCTTTTCGTCTCCGTTCAGGAAACGATAATAGTCGCAGTCGATCATCCGAGCGTTGACGGACAGGCTCTTGTACTGTTTTATTATCACGTCCTCCGCGCCAACCAGCTTCAGCGTGTTGTTCATATCGACGATGAACGTGTGTATCTGTTTGAGTTTCGACAAGTTGTACTCCTCGTCCTCCCACAGCACGGAAGCTATCTCCGCAGGCGTTACAGAGGAGCCCTTTCTGTCCACGAGGTACGCGAACAATTCTTTACCCTTGGCCCTGCCGAAATGGATCGGGATATCGCCCACAAAGACCTCGAAGACACCGAAGGTCTGCA
>JAUNSQ010000059.1 GCA_030539135.1 Synergistaceae bacterium
CTTGTCCCATTCCCATACGCCCTGCGAGAAGACGAGCACCTGCACGTCCGAACCTTTCTTGCTGATTATCACGTCGTCTTTGTCGAGCGCGAAGAGGGACGGTTTCGGCAGTTTGATTTTAGCTCCCTTCCATATTACTTTGCCATTTTTCTGCGGCATGACGTCTAGGGTATAAGGCGAACGTGAGCCGGAATTCCTTGAATATACCGCGCCGACCTCTATCATCGGCATTAGCGAGTAGCTGTCGTATTTGTTCCTCGCCATCGTTTTTATCAGCCACACCCATGTGTGGACAGGCGAATATGTGCTCGTTGAGAGTTCGGCGGGGTATGTCAGCTTAGTATAAAGTTTGTCGCGTTCAGGCCGCCGTTGCGTATCGTACGTCCACTCCAGCTGATTTTGCGCTTTGTTATTGAGTCTCGTATCTATGTCGAGCGTCGTATAGCTCTCTTCCGTGGATGTGTTATATCCCCCGTTGATAGCGATGGCCTTTGATTCCTTCGGCCCATCCTTCTTACTGACCTCGGTGCTCGCTTTTACATCCGCGCCTATATGCCAGCCGTGCGAGAACTTATGCGTCGTAACGCGGTTGACGGCCTCGGGCTTCGCGTCGTGCAGCGTGAGCTCCGAGCCCGGCGTCAATCCTTCAAGGATACTGCGGATATAGTATTTGCGCGAGTAGAACTCGTCCACTTCAGCCCCGCCGACCCAGTAGGTGTAATTTCTCCAGTGCATGACATACGAACGGACGCGGCTGGTGAAGCTGCCATGCTCGTAGGTGTGATGACGCTCGCTGCATTTGCCGTTCAGCAGACATTTTTGCGTAATGATATAAACATCGTCGCCGCCGTCGCTATTGGTGGCGTCGGCAAAATGGTGCGCCGCGACAATGTAGCTGTTGACCTGGAGCCTTACGCTCGGGACTTCGGTCCATGTCATGTCCGCCTGTCCGCAGTATGTCTTGGCGTACTTGAGGATGTTTATCTCTTTGTCGTCGGAGCCGGAGAACGTCTCTTTGACAGTGTCTTCGCCGTCGTCGAGCAGCCAGCCTTTCAGCCCGCTGTACGCGGTGTTGAGCGCCTCGGCCGTCTTCTCGGCGTCCGTCATCAACCCCGCCGCCTTCTTAGCTTCCTCGGTCGTCGGGATATCATATTCAAATACGAAGTTTTTGTCCGCGTCGTCATCGTCGCGGTACACAGACCAGCCCTTGTCGCCTTCCCTCACGTCGTTGCAGTCCTTCGACACGCCGCCCAGCACGACAGTTATAGACTTGTCGCCCTTGCTCACGTCGGCGGGGTCCGCAGCGCCAAGATATACGTCCGCGGAGTCGGCGCGGTACACGGCGTACACGTCGCCGGATAGTACCGCGTTGACCCTGTCGGCGTCCGCTGAGGTGATGGAGCTGTCGTTGGTCACGCAAAATTCCGTGCCGAGCTTATGGTTGATTTGTATGATGGAGCGCACGTCGCCGTCCGCCTCTTTCTTCACGGCGTAGTAATTTACCTCCGCGTTGTCGTCAAGCTCGTCGCCTGGCATTACGTCAAATGACTCGCCAATCGCTTCGCAGAGCGCGGCAATGTCGCTCGACGAGGCGTCGAGCAGTACGATGCTCTTCGCTCTGCCATCTTCTTTGTTGTAGAGGCCGGAAACCGCGCTTTTCATCTCCCCACTGAGCTCGCCGATGCCCGTCAGCATGACGGAATCATATTGGTCGAGGCTCGCGGCGCCCGCCGCCGATAAGACCTGTATGCCGGCGTTCGTTAAAGCCGCCTGGTCTACCGACGAGATGCTGCCGACACAGGCAACGGACGCGACCTTTTCTCCCCCGCCGCCTCCGTCACAGCCAGCCGTAAGAACCGCGGCAATAACGAATATAATCGCCGCCAACGCGATTTGGATATGAGATTTTTTCATAAAACTCAGTCCCCCTTTTTTCGATCAAAAGACCGGAATTTTTCTTATGTATCAACTATAGCAAACAAACTACAACAAACTTACAACAAATTCGGGGGGAATTTGAAAATTCATGCAAAAAATCGCAAAGACACCCTGCGCCGCATGGAACCACTGCGGCGAGACGAGCAAGGGCGAAACAATTGCTCAACCTCTAAACCTCTCAACCTCTTAGCCTCTAAACTATCTTGCTTCTCGCCCCTTCCTATTGTCTCCCCGGAATGGTTTTATCCGGGGCAGAGCGGCTTTGACCCCAAGACTCTAAAGACACTGGACACCGCGTTGAAAATTCGCGGTGAGACAATCAAAAGCAAAACCGTCTGTGTAACACGCGGCGGAAGGATTTTACCCTAACTTAAATCGGCGGCTAGACGTGCGAGGAATGCGGCGCGGAAGGATTTTATCTACTATATATATATTTAATCGCGGCGGAGAAACGCCAGAAACAAAGAAATACGAAGTGCCCCGAGCGCAGGCGCACTTTTGGTGCGTTGAGCATCGGGGCACAAGTGTTTCAAAGTTAATGGCGTTTACACGCCGTGATTAAAATACGGCTTTGGCCGCCTTACGAGATATCTCAATACCGCGTTCGATGTCTGAGAGCGGCACGTTGAGCGCGGGGCGGAAGCGGATCGTGTTGCTGCCGCAGCCAAGGATGAGCATGTTGTTCTTGTGGCATTCCTTGAGGAAGGCGTTGCGCAATTCCGGCGTGCAGATGTCGTATGCGCACATGAGGCCCTTGCCGCGAACGTTCCTGATGTATCCCGGGAATTCCTTCTGGAGCTCAAGCAGTCCGTTGAGGAGCGCGGGGCCGGCCGTCTTGCTCACGTAGTCGAGGATGTTCATACTGCGGTACATCTCAAGGTACGCGGTCGAACGAACCATGTCGGCGGCGTTGCCTCCCCATGTGGAGTTGATGCGGCTGGAAACCGTGAAGCAGTTGTTCTCTACTTCATCGACTCTGGGGCCCGCCACGATACCGCAGACCTGCGCCTTTTTGCCAAAGGCGAAGATGTCCGGCTTGACTGGGGCGTGATGTTCCCATGCCCACATCTTGCCGGTGATGCCCATTCCGGCCTGAACTTCGTCGAAGATGAGCATGATATCGTTCTCGTCGCATATCTGGCGGAGCTGCTGGAAGAACTCCGTGCGGAAGTGGTTGTCCCCGCCTTCGCCCTGTATCGTCTCTATGATGACCGCGGCGATGCCGTCAGGGTCGTTCATTATAGCGTTCTTGATCTGCTTTATGGACTGCGCTTCAAGCCATTCGATAATTCCGATGTTCTCTTCTACTGGGAAGGTTATCTTTGGGTTGAGGACGCGCGGCCAATCTGTGAATTTAGCGAAGCGCTGGTGTTTGTTTGGGTCGTGCGTGTTGGTTACGGAGAGGGTGTAGCCTCCGCGGCCATGGAACGCCTCGTTGAAGTGCATTATCTTCGTGCCTTTTTTGCCGTCTACCGCCT
Source organism: Synergistaceae bacterium (assembly GCA_030539135.1). Taxonomy (GTDB): domain Bacteria; phylum Synergistota; class Synergistia; order Synergistales; family Synergistaceae; genus JAUNSQ01. The sequence goes on from JAUNSQ010000059.1 coordinate 3,417, forward strand.
CGCCCTTGGTTATCTTTCCAGCCGCTAGGAGCTTGTTGACCTTCCAGTCCATCGCGACTTTGAACGCGTTCTCGACCGCCAGCGTGCCATAGTCTGTGAAGAAGAGGTGGTTAAAGCCTTCCGGTTTGGCGACTTCGGCGAACGTCTTGACGAACTCGGCCATTTCCTGAGTGTAGATATCAGAGTTTGCGACTTTGTTTATCGCTACGCGATAAATTTTGTCTTTGAACTCCTCGGTCTCAAGCTGTTCCGGGTTCATGCCAAACGGCGCTGACGCGAAGAATGTGTAGAAATCGAGCCAATCTGCGCCGGTCACTGAATCGATCACATGGCTGCCTCTTGACTTCTCCATATCGATAACTATATCGAACCCGTCGCGGAGCATATAGTTCTCGATCGTGCTGAATACATCTTTTGGAGCTACGGAAAATTTTGCGGACATGCTGCTACCTCCCTGAGATTTTATATATATATTTTCGCTCGCCCCGCGCTTCGCGGAGCCTCTATTTATCGTTCTCCCGCTCTGAGTTCAATTCATACATCTTCCTCAGCATTTCTGGGGTGTATGACCTGCCTGTGTCCATGCCGGGACATCTTTTAGAATAATATTTCCATAAATCCGCGTCTTCCAGCAACGACGGCCAGAATGGGAATGTCCTGCACTGGCGCGGCCTGACTTTGTATATCCTGCACTTTCTCGTCTCTCCATCGAGGAATACGCAGTCAAAATTTTCCAGCTCGCGGAGCGTCGTCCGACCCATTATCCTAGTCAGATATTTTTTTCTCAGCTCTTCGCCGTCTATGCCAAGAAATCCAGCGATATCCGACGCCTCGCGCTCGTCTACCCAGACTGCGCCAGGCTCTTCGGCACAGCACCTGCCACACTCCTGACATTCAAAACACAGCCCTGTCTCCTCCCACCATATATGATGAGGCTCGCCGTCGGGCCGTTTCAAAGCGGACAGCTTATCTTCTCCTGTAACCGCGTCTGGTGGCCGAATATACCGCTCCAGTCTCCTTTAGCTTATCGAGGGATTCAAGCGCTATTCCAGTCCCCAGCGCGACGCATTCTCCGGCGGACTCGGCTACCATCGCGTTGATCTCGGTCTCTTCGATGATGTGTTCGGCAAACCCGCGCAGGTACGCGCCGCCGCCCGTCAGTATTATGCCCCTGTCGATGACGTCCGCAGCGAGTTCCGGCGGGGTCTTTTCAAGCACTCTCTTGATGGCGGCTATTATCGCATTCTTGGGTTCTTCAACGGCCCTCGCTATATCCAGGCTGTTTATCGTTATCTGGCGCGGCAGGCCCTGAATAAGGTCGCGGCCCTTTATCTCCATCGTACGGTCTGTGGGCGCGTGTTCCGCGTCGCAGGCTCCGATCTGTTTCTTGGCCTCTTCCGCCGTCTGGTCTCCTATCGCTAGGTTGTATTGTCTGCGCATATATCTGACGATAGCCTCGTCAAATTTATCTCCGCCTACGCGCAGCGATTCAAAGACGACAAGTCCGCCGAGAGACGCTATGGCGATGTCCGTCGTGCCGCCGCCGATGTCGACGACCATGTTGCCGACAGGCTCGCCGACTGGCATGTTGGCCCCTATTGCGGCGGCCATAGGCTCCTCGATGAGGTAGGCTTCCTTTGCGCCGACTTCAAGCGCCGCCTCGAGCACAGCCCTGCGCTCGACGTCGGTAGCTCCGGCCGGCACGCCGATCATTACCCTGTGGCGCGCTACGCGCTCCATGCCAGACGTGACTTTTTTTATGAACTCGCGAAGCATGACCTCCGTCATGGTGTAATCGGCGATGACTCCGTCACGCAGCGGACGTATCGCTACGACGTTGCCCGGGGTCCTCCCGATCATTATCTTCGCGTCTTCGCCAACCGCAAGTATTTTGCCCGTACTCTCGTCCATAGCGACGACTGACGGTTCCCGAAGGACAACTCCCTTGCCCTTTATAAATACAAGTACTGTAGCGGTACCAAGGTCAATTCCTATATCTCTGCTCCACAAATCCGGCAACCTCCCAACAAATCAGGCGAGACTCCTGCGCCCGTTAAATACAAGTTACATTTTTATTATTACATTTATATTTTACATCACAACAGGCCTTTTCGCTTCACCAAATAGGCTTATCGTAATATATTTTCCAAAGAAACAGTCCGCCCGGCGGAAATGTCCTGCCGCCGTCTACCCTCGAGCACCTGTCGGACAAAAGCTCGGCTATCCACTCCGGTTCACGCTCCCCCACCGCTATCTTCTCAAGATTTCCTAAAATTATCCTGACCATGTTCGTGAGGAAGCCGCTGCCGTTTATCGTAAATACGATAAGGCTCCCGCGCCTGTGAAGGCTGACTTTGTTCATCACCCTCACGGTATTCTCGGGCACGTCGCATACGCGGCAGAAATTTTTGAAATCGTGTTCACCGCGTATGTACCTGCACGCCTCGGCGGCCCTGCTCCAGTCCAGCCCGCCTGATTTTAACCAGCAGGTTACGGGGAGGAGGTGCGGATATATAGCGTTCGCGTTCCAGATGAAATATTTATACTCTCTGCTCACCGCGTCATAACGCGCGTGAAAATCATCGCCGACAGCGGAGAGCTTTATCGCTGATATGCTTTTATCGGGCACGTTCGCGTTCAGCGCGAGCTTCAGCCGCCGCGCGTCCCATTCCTTATCCATATCGAAGCTGCAGACTTGCCCGCGCGCGTGCACCCCAGTGTCTGTCCTGCCCGCGCCGGTCACGTTCACCCGTCCTCTGTTCAGGCGCGTCAGCGCCTTTTCAAGGGTCTCCTGTACCGATGGAAGGTTCAACTGCCTCTGCCACCCATAATATTTCGAACCGTCGTAACTCACCTCAGCGGCGTATCTCATGCGAACATCAGCCTGTCTATGATTATTATCAACGCGGAGAGCAGAGTAAAGATGGATAGAGTCAGCGTGTCTTTCATACGCCACCGCAGCGGGGCCATGCGCACCCTTCCGCGCCCGCCTCTGTAACAGCGAGCCTCCATGGCTGTAGCGAGGGTATCCGCCCTCTGGAAGACCAGCGCGAGCATCGGCACAAGCACAGGTATGTATGATTTTATCCTGCTGACGGCGCCGCCCGTTTCAAAGTTCGCGCCGCGCGATATCTGGGCTTTCATTATCCTGTCCGTCTCCTCAAACAATGTCGGAATAAACCTCAGCGCGATAGTCATCATCATAGCGGTCTCATGGACTGGGAAACCCACCTTTCCAAGCGGCGAAAGCAGCAGCTCCATGCCGTCAGAGAGCTCGGACGGACTCGTCGTAAGCGTGAGTATCGAGGCGTATAGAATGAGAAACAGCAGGCGCATCGAGACCTGCACAGCAAACAGGCACCCTTTGTCCGTTATCACGACAGGCCCTGCCTTGAAGATAGGGACACCGTCGCTCCAAAATAGATGCAGCGCGGCTGTAAATATGATAAGGATAAAGACTGGTCTTATGGAACGCAGCATAGCTTTCATCGGTATTTTGGACAACATGACGACTGCGGGCAAAAGCGCGCCCCATAAGCACATCGCATAGGGCGAGGACGTCATAAATATCGCCGCCATCGATACAAGCACAGCGATTATCTTGCACCTTGGGTCAAGACCGTGGATATACGACGGGGCCGGAATGTACTGGCCAAATGAGATACCTTTTGCAAACACCATGTCAGCGTCCCCCTATGAGCATAGCGGCAAGTTCTCGCGGTTTCCACGCAAGCCCGTCCGTCACGTTGGTGTTCCTAAGGTCTTTTGAAAGTTTCAGGACGTCGGGGAGCAGCGGCATGGCTTCCGTGTCTCCGCATAGATATTCGGCCGTCTCGGACGGGGTCCCGAAGGAAATACTCCTGCCGCCGTGCAGGACAAGTATCTTTGTGCTGATCGCCATGGCCAGCTCAAGGTCGTGCGTAACGTGTATCACGCATTTGCCAACCTTGACCTGCGAGAGCAGTATCGTTATCAGTTCGTTCAAACCGCCGCGGTCAAGCCCGGCGGTCGGCTCGTCGAGAACGATGTATTCAGGGTCGGACGCAAGTACAGAGGCTATCGCAACTCGCCTCTTCTGCCCTCCCGAGAGCGTGAATGGACTTCTTTCTAGAAGGCTTCTCGGAAGCCCCATCATGTCCATAGAAACAAGCACGCGCTGTTTCAGCTCCGCCCCCGCTATGCCCCAGTTCGAGGGGCCAAAGGATATCTCTTTTTCGACCGTCTCGGAGAAGAGCTGCTGCTCCGGGTACTGGAAGACGACTCCAACTTTGCGTCTTATTTCGGCAAGTTTAGGATCCCCGTTGAGAACTTCCATCCCATCGACACGCACGTAACCGTCCTGTGCGAACAGCAGACCGTTCAAGTGCTGCGCGAGCGTTGACTTTCCGCTGCCGGTCTCCCCGACTATCGAGATTATTTCGCCGGGCACGGCCTCAAAAGACACTCCGTCAAGGGCTTTCGTCTCTGTCGGGAGGCCGATATTGTATGAATATGTGAGGTTTTTGACTTCTATCGGCATAATGACTCTCTTATTGCGTCTATATCAGCCGCGACGGAGTCAGGAATAAGTCCCGCGCCGCAGAGCATATCCCGCAGTATCGACACGGGAGGCTTCTGGATATCGAGCTTGGCAAGCTCTTCCTCCGTTTTCAGCAGGAAGTCTGCCGTCTTCATATCCATCGCGACATGCCCCGCATCCAGCACAACGACCCTGTCTGAGTATATTATCTCGTCGAGCCTGTGAGTGACTTGAACGATCGTCATGCCGGCCTCATGTTCTTTCCTGACGAGCTGAGTAAAATTCCTCCTGGCGTTTGGGTCGAGCATCGACAGGGCTTCGTCGAGGAGAAGGGCCCCCGGCGCGAGAGCCAGCGCTCCCGCGAACGCAAGGCGCTGCTTCTGCCCGCCGGACAATGAAGATACCTGCGACCTGCGGCAGCCGCTCAGACCTACGGCGCTTAGGGCGGCGTCTACTCGTTCACGCGTGACCTCGGACGGCAGGCCGATATTCTCCGGTCCAAAGGCAGTATCTTCCTCAACTACCGCGGCGACTATCTGGTCGTCGGGGTTCTGAAAGACCATCGCCGCGCTGGCCCTGATGTCGTCCACTTTATCCGTATCCGAGGTGCATTTTTCGCCCACAAAACAAAAGCCCTGCGTCGGTATCAGCAGGGCGTTAAAAAGCTTCAAAAGAGTAGATTTGCCCGACCCGTTGGGGCCTAGCAGGGCGATCCACTCACCGGCACGGATTTCCAGATCCAAGTTATGAAAGATGTTTATATCAGAATTTGGATACCGGAACTCCGCGCCCTTGAGAGAAAGGGGAATCCCTAAACTCATTATACCTAGTCGACGAGTTGGATAACGGCCATCTCCGATGCGTCTCCAACGCGAGCGCAGAGCTTTACGATCCTTGTGTAGCCGCCGTTGCGCTCCGCATACTTTGGACCGAGCTCGTTGAAGAGCTTCGTAACGGCCTCTTTATGCGGGATAC
>JAUNSQ010000060.1 GCA_030539135.1 Synergistaceae bacterium
CTACAGCGATGTATACGGCCATGTAGCCCTTCGCACGGAGATCTTTGATCGACAGGTCTTTCCCAACCTTCATTCCCGTAACAAACCTGACGCCCATCTCTCTGAAGAGATCCAGTTCTTTTTCAAATTTATCTCTTGGCAAACGGTACGCGGGGAGGCCGAGCGCGAGCATCCCGCCAATAACGTCACGGGCTTCAAATACTGTGACGGAATACCCTTTCTTCTGGAGGTAGAACGCGCATGAGAGGCCAGACGGGCCGGAGCCGATGACCGCGACGCGCTTGTCGTTCCGCGGCTGCATCGGCGGTAGCGGGAACTTGCCCTCTTTTTCAAGCAGCGTATCCGTTATGAAACGTTTGATGCCGCGGATAGCTATTGGCTCGTCGAGCTTCACTCTATTGCACATGCTTTCGCAGAGGTGGTTACAGACCCTGCCGCATGTCAGGACAAGAGGGTTCTCGCTCTGAATGACCTGATACGCTTCCCTGTACATACTCCTTCTGGCATAATCAAGGTATATTGGGACTTCGACGTTCGCCGGGCAGGCGTTCTGACATGTGTAGCGCATGCAGTGGACGTATGCTGACGGGTCGTGGCGTTCATACAGACATTCCGTGCAGTAGAGGCACTCCGTTATGCGGTCAAAGCGATGGTCTTCGACTTTTTTGACCCACATCGGATCGGCGATAAGCGGCCTTGCCAGCGCGACCATGTCGGCCCTGCCGGAGGCGATGACTTCTTCCGCGAACTCTGGGTTGCCAAGCTTGCCAACTGTCACGACGGGAACGTTTACGCACTTCTTGATCTCCTCCGCGAGGTAGACGTTCGGGCCGTCGGGATATTCGATGGTCGGCTTCCCGCGCTGGTCGGAGTAGCCCTTGACCGGAGCGTCGTCAAAACGGACGCCGGCTGAGACGTCCATGCTGTCGACGCCATGTTTGACCAGTTCCTTCGCAAATATCCTGCTCTGTACGATCGTGTTTCCGCCAAGTACAAATTCCTCGGCGCTTATCCTCGCGAATATCGGATAGTCCGGGCCCGTTATCGCCCTGACCCTCTTCAATATCTCGAGGTGCATGAACATTCTCCCATATATATCTCCGCCAAATTCGTCGGTGCGGAGATTCGTCCTGCGGGAAATAAAGTCGGCCATCGTATAAGTATGCGCGTAGTGGAGTTCAATAGCGTCGAACCCTGCTTCGTACGCGCGTCTGGCTCCGGCGACAAAGTCGTCGATTATGCCGTAGCATTCCTGGTTGGTAAGTTCATGCGGTTTGAGCCCCGCGCCGTATATCGAATGCGCGATCTGGAGACCTATCTTGCAGTCCTCCTCGTGGACCGCCGCGATGAGCTGCTTGAAGCCGTCGATATGTTCATCTCTGCTTATTTGCAGTCTGAGTCCGGGGTGGATGTACTTGGAGCTGACGCTCGTATGCTCCGTCATTATCAGCCCGACGCCGGAACGTGCCCTGTCGACATAGTGCTTTATCGTGTTCTTTGACACAAATCCGCCGGGGGCCGCGGAGTTCGTAAACATTGGCGACATTATTACCCTGTTCTTCAGTTCCAGAGTATTGATCTTTATTGGGGTAAACAGTCCGATTCTTTCCATGAAACAGATGCTCCTTTCGTGTCGCTTGACCTTGCTGCTGTTTTTGATATTAAAAAATCTGCAGATGAAACAGGTTTTCTCTCTTCCATCTGCAGAAATATTGCATGTGGATCGAGTTGTTAAATAAATCTATTTAGCGGCTTTGCGCGCCTTGATCTTCTCAGACGCGATACGGACTGCGTCGTAGAACTGCAGATAACCAGTACAGCGGCAGAAGTGTCCTGAAAGTTCATCGCGAACTTCTTCTTTTGTCGGATTCTCTTCCTTCATCAGCAGAGCCTTCGCGGACATGACTACGCCAGGCGTGCAGAAGCCGCACTGGATGGCTCCGGCTTCGACAAAGGCCTCCTGTATCGGGTCGAGCTCTCCGTTCTGCGCAAGCCCTTCTATCGTGAGCACGCTTCTTCCGCTCACCTTCATAGCCGGTACCAAGCATGAATCAACTGGCAGTCCGTCAACAAGCACTGTGCACGCTCCGCACTCGCCCTCTTCACAGCCCTTTTTCGTTCCCGTAAGCCCAAGATCCTGCCTGAGAACATCGGCGAGGCTGTGGCTCGGGTCTATCATAATCGCGATATCTTTACCGTTAACGATACATTTCAATTCCTGCATCTCAATCACTCCTTACGCCAGAGCTGACGCCGCTTCAACGAGCGCCTGTTCAACGAGGTTTTTGACGAGCGCCTTGCGGTACGCGCCTGAACCGCGCTGGAGGGAATCCCTTGGGGACGCTTCATCTCCGGCCATTTCAGCGGCTTCTTTCAGCGTATCAGCCAACGGGGCTTTGCCGCAAAGGAAATCTTCCGCTTTCTTGGCTCTGAACGGAACGACTGCGACTGGCGAGGCAACTATGCGCGCCTCAGATATCTTGCCGGCGCCGTCGCCCTTGAGCATCACGGCCACGTTGACGACAGGAAGGGCCATAGCCTCTCTCTGCGCGATGCGCTTAAACGATGTCCCATACTTGCATTTTGGGATATCGATGTATATCTTTGTCATTATTTCTTTTGTCGGGTCGACATAGCTCACGCCGACGGTCTTTGAGAGTTCGCACAGCGGCTTTACAGACTTGCCATCCACCCCGACTATCTCGCATGACGCTCCAAGCGCCGCCATCGGTACGACGGAGTCCGCGGCCGGCTGCGCGCTGACGATATTACCGGCCAACGTTCCGAGGTTGCGTATCTGCGGCGAGCCTACGCTGAGGCATCCGGCGGACAGAGCGGGGAAGAGTTTCTTGACCGTCTTGTCAGCGGCTATCTCCGCATGAGTCATCGCGGAACCAATTACGAGCGTATCCCCCTCGACTTCGACCGAGCGCATCTCAGGGATATTTGAGACGTCGATTAGAACGCTCGGAGAGACTTTGCCCTCTTTGATCCATAATGTGAGGTCGGTGGCTCCCGAGACCAGCCTTGCCTCGCCTTTATACTGCGCGAGCAGGCTGACGCATTCCTCTACATTCTTAGGGAATAAATATTTTTCAACTTTCTTCAATTCTCAGCCCTCCTAAATCCGAAGTACTGCTGCACCATCAACAGCGCGAAGACGCCGAGTCCGACATAGTCGCTGATACGTTCAGGGTACATGAGCAGAAGCCCGCCGGCAATGAGAACCACGCGCAAAATCATCGGGATCTTCTTCTTCATAAATCCTTCAAGGCCAGCGCAGAGGATAAACACGCCGAGCACTGCTGTCGTTACTATCCATATACTCTGTATGCCAAAGTTTTCCGGCGTCACCATCAACATAGGTTCAAATACAAAGATGAACGGGACTGCGAATGATACTAGCCCAATACGACACGCCTGCCACCCAACAGTAGCAGCATTCGCCTCGGAGATTCCCGCGGCAGCGTAAGACGCAACGGCGACAGGCGGTGTGATCGCGGACAGGGTCGCGAAATAGACGACGAACATGTGAGCTTCGAGCGGCTGGAGCCCAAGTTCATAGAGCGAAGGGATACAGAGCGCGGCTGTGAGGCAGTAGGCCGCGGCGACTGGCATTCCCATTCCGAGCAGCGTGCAGATAGCAGCCGTGAGGATAAGCGCGGAAAGCGTGCTGTTTCCACCAATGCTAAGTATCATGCTCGCAAGCTTTCCGCTGAGTCCGGTCGTCATAAGTCCGCAGATTACGCATCCTGCGACGGCACATGAAAGTGAGACGATAACAGCGGAACGTGCCGCGTCTTCGAGAGCCTTGATTATCTTAGGCAGGTACATACGGGTCGATTTGCGCGCCCAAGACGCGGCGATTACCGCGACGATACCGACGACTGCCGAGAGGTTGGCCGTGAAGCCTTCCATGAGCATTGCGACAAGCACAACAAGAGGAATTAGGAATATCCAGCCCTCTTTTAAAGTTTCCCATACGGACGGGAGATCTTTCGCCTCAAGTCCGACAAGTCCGAACTTCTTTGCGCGAAAATGGACTATGAGCAACAGTGCCAAATAGTAGAGCACGCCTGGGACAAACGCCGCGATAGCTATATTCTTGTATGAGATACCAGCCATCTCTACCATCAGGAAAGCGGCCGTCCCCATAATAGGAGGCATTATGCCGCCGCCTGTCGCTGCGACAGCCGTGACGGCCCCAGAGAACGTACCGTCATATCCGGCTTTCTTCATCATCGGTATTGTGAACGACCCGGTGGTGACAACGTTGGCTGTCGGGCTTCCGTTGATCATGCCGAAGAGTCCGCTGGTGATGATAGCGACCTTTCCCGCGCCGCCCGCGTAACGTCCGGCTATGGCCATCGAGAACTTATAGAAGAAGTCTCCGGCCCCTGACGAAGCAAAGAACGCCCCGAACATGACGAACATAAATACGTATGTCGCGGCGGCTGCGATTGGCGACGAAAAAATACCGTTAGTGGTGTAGACAAGCTGGTCAAGCACATCTATCGCAAGCAGTCTGCGGTGATAGAGTATGCCGGGGATATTGTGTCCCCAGAGCGCATAGGCTAGGAAGATGACGCCAATACTTGGAAGCACAAAGCCCATGCAGCGTTTCGTAAGCCCGATGACGGCAATGACCGTCAATATCCCTATCACTATCTCAATGCTGGAAAGTTCGTCGACCTGCGGCATACGGGAGAGGTACGTTTCTATGTGCAGTCCATAGTAAATTCCTGCGAGCGCAAGTATAGCCGCATATATCCAATCCTCGACCGGTATCTTTGTACTTGTACGCTCGTTTGTCTGGAATGTGCGCGTGTACGTTAGAGCGCACAGGATCATTATGAACGTAAGATGTATCGAGTAGTGCAGCTGAGGAGGGATAGCAAGGAACGTCGCCTGAGCAAGCTGGTACAGGGACATAGCCACGGCTATCACCTTCACGGCAAGCGCGTTATTCCCGCTTAGTTTGCGTTTTTTCCCTTCTTCGGTCATCAATTTCCACAAATAATTCATTTATAACACTCCAATCAATTTATCAGGCTAATGTTATGAGAAACTGGACTAATTACCTTTTTCCTGAGGATGAAGAGCCCAGTACATCTTTTCCGGCGTTATCGGAAGGTCTCTCATACGTACTCCGCAGGCGTCTTCTATCGCGTTGGCGATCGCGGGAGCCGTTGGTATAAGAGTCGGTTCGCCGACACCCTTAGCGCCGTAGGGCCCTATTGGGTCGTTCGTCTCTATGGGTATTCCTTCCACTGCAGGCATGTCTTTGATGGTCATAAACGTATATCCATGGAGGCCGTTCGTCGCTGGGACGCCCTTCTTAAAGAGCATATTCTCATAGAGGCACCAGCCTATGCCCTGCGCGACTCCGCCTGTTATCTGTCCATGGAGGCCAAGTTCGTTGATGACCTTGCCTACGTCATGGACGGCTATTACGCGCAGCACTTTGACTCTGCCGGTTACCGTATCGACTTCTACTTCGACCCCGTGCGCGCCGTAGGTATAAGCGCTGGAATAGTCGCCGTAGAAATTCTTGTCGGCGCCGACCGTTGGCGGATCGTATGTCACATAAGCCGTGAGCGGCACGCCCGCCTTCGTGCGGATGGCCTTTGCCGCGACTTCCTTCAGCGACATGAGTATGGACGGGTCGCGGCTGCATTTGACAAATCCTTCGTCCATATACATCGTATCCCGCTGTCTCTGGCACATCTCAGCCGCAAGGTCGAGTACCTGCTCAAGCACCTTTTCGCACGCGAGGAAGACCGCCTTTCCGGCGACCGTCGTCACGCGGCTCGAATATGTCCCCATACCGAACGGACAGACATCCGTATCAAGTGGCATGACCGTGATATCGTCGATAGGAACGCCTAGCTTCTCGGCGGCGATCTGCGCAAATACCGTCCTCGCGCCCTGTCCAAGGTCTGATTCGCCGGAGAAGATGAATATTCCTCCGTCCTCATGTATACGTATCATCGCCGACGAGCCGTCGAATTTTTCGCCGCCTCTGTTGCCGGAGACGTGGTTCATGCAGGCGACGCCGATGCCGCGTTTGATGCGCCCGTTCTGCTCTTCCACAGGCAGACGGTTCTCTTTTATCTTCTCAGCCGCGACCTTGATGCATTCTGAGAGGCCGCAGCTCTTGATGTTCCATCCGTGGAGCGTGAGGTCGCCCTTATGCACGCAGTTCTTGAGACGGACTTCGACCGGGTCGAGTCCAACCTTGCGGCAGCATTCGTCAATGAACGATTCTACCGCGAAGTGCATCTGGCTGTTGCCGTAGCCTCTAAACCCACTCGTCGGGATCAGATTTGTATATACAAGATATGAGTCACATTTGCTTGATTTGTATCTATAGAGGCAGTCCGTGCGTATCGAGAGGTTTAGCAGGACTTTCGGAGCAGCCCATGAGTACGGGCCGTTGTCCGCGATGATCGTGGCCTGTTTGCAGACCAGCGTGCCATCTTTCATCATGCCGAGTTTCAGTTTCATCCTTGGGGCGATTCTCGGCCTTGTCGTCAGTTGTTCCTCGTCCCTTGTCAGGAGTATCTTTACGGGCCTTCCCGTCTTCTTTGCCAGTACGGCCGCGATAGGATGGAAGTTGCGTATCCATATCTTCGCTCCGAAACCGCCGCCGATGAACGGAGCTTTGACCGTTACCTGCGAGGGCTTGATGCCAAGGGCTTTGGCTATTTCGTTGCGGCCTTGGAACGCGGACTGAAGCCCCGTCCAGACCGTCAAGCGTCCGTTGGTCTCCCACTTCGCCACGGCGCCAAAGGGCTCAAGGTATAGGCCGGAGACACGGTGCGTGCTGAATTCCTTTTCAAATACGTAATCACACGCTGCAAAATCCTCTTCGACGTTTCCGCGCGCCACGTGATATTCGCGCGCGATGTTGTCCTTCATCCCATCGTGGATAAGCGGCGAGCCGGATTCCAACGCCTTGATTGGATCGTCGACCACAGGGAGCTGTTCGTACTCCACCTTGATGAGCTTTATCGCTTCCTGGGCTATCTCGTCGTTCTCCGCCGCGACTGCCGCGACTTCGTCGCCGACGTAACGGACCTTATCGACGGCGAGCATGTCGACGTCCGCTATCTCCATCCCAAATTTGATGTTGGGGCAGTCTTTCGACGTTATTACGGCTTTGACTCCAGGAAGGGCTTCCGCGGCAGACGTATCAATGGACACTATCCTCGCATGCGGATACGGCGATCTCAAAATCTTGCCGATCAGCAGGTCAGGGAATGAAATGTCGTCAAGATATTTCGCCGCGCCGGTCACCTTCTCTTTGGCGTCGACAAAACTTTGCTTAAGACCAATTTTTTTGAACTCTTCCATTCGTTTCCCTCCAACGCTTTGTAGTTGCTATATTTTGCTTATGTCAAACAAGCTGTCGACAGAACCTTTCCTTACAAGGGCCATTTGTCCTGACACAAATATAATGGCGCCCAAGATAAGTCCGCTCTTTACCAAGCTTTCAGCTCTGTCTTTTCCAGCCTTAAGAGCAGCAGCAATGCTCTTTTTATCTAAATCACCAACAGATTTCGTAACCATCAGCCCGCGGATATCGGTATCGTAATCTATCTCCTCCGCGAGGCACTGTATTATTGCCGGATCATCGCAGAAACAGGCGTTTGCTATGGACGTAGCCGCCGCGTCGGCCTTTGACGAAGTACAGGCCAAAGCCGTAACAGCGGAGGCTATTCCTCGCGTAAGACTGCGCCCACCCATCCCGCTTGTTGCAATTCCACAAATCTGTTTAAATGAATCGACTTCTAATTTATGGGTGGTTACACCAGATCTAATATCGCTTATCAAACCTACGCGAAAAGATTTTTTGCCCGTGTCCGATATTCTCCACGCAATGTCGCCGCCATTGTTGACCACGGCGTAATCCGCGCCGCAGCGCGACATCTCTTCGACTGCCATGTCCGATACCGTTCCGGCGACGGCAGCAAGCGGAGTAAATTCATCTTCATGGAGCGAACTTACAGACTCTATCATTCTTAAAACTGCCTGAGGGGCGTCGGCAGACAGTGGAGCGATCTTGCAGACGGGCGTCTTGATGACATTGAGATACTCCACGAGTCCATCAAACACCTCGAGGGCTTTCTTTGCTCCCGCTTCGGCAGCCTCGCTAAAAGGACGGCCTTCAAGCCTTGCTTCGAGGGTCATCGTGATTGGCCCATAATCAAGGAGTACAAGTCCGCCGCGTATCACGTTATATTTCTGTTCGCTCATCTTAAATCACGCGCATCTCTCAAGTTTACGAGGGACTCTTGAAGAAGAGCCCCTCATATAATTCGTTACGTTGTCCGCTATTTTACGTTCTCTTTGAAGAACTTGACCGCACCCGGATGAAGGGGTACAGGAGCCGTGTTCTTCAGCTCTGCAAATTTGAGCCCCTTGAGGGAACCGTGGATATTGCAGAAATACGGGAAGTTGTCTTTGATTGATTTCAGCACTGCGTAGGCTTCGTCGTCGGAGAGGTCGGCGTTCGTGAAAAGCACGACGGAGGCGCCGACTGTTGGGACGTCAGATTTCAGGAAGTTATAGGCTTTCTTCGGTATCTTTGTCGAATATGTGCCGAGTTCCTGGTTGACTTTCTTCTGGGCCGCGGGGGTCATGCCGAGCAGGTTCAGCTTGAGCGTTGTGCCGGCGTCTACGACATGGCTTGATGGGACCTGAATGACGTTGCTGTACGCGTCGATCTTGCCGTCTCTCATAAGGTCAAGAGCTGCGCCCATTGAGCTGTTTTTTGTGAATCCGCCCCATTTGTCGATATCGGCGGGAGTGATGCCCTCAGCTTCGATGGTGGCCTTGCCGACG